>JALSNA010000318.1 GCA_026987255.1 Hyphomicrobiales bacterium
CGAGGTGGCGATGCCATCGCCCAGCATGGTGTTCTCGATGCCCGGATCCTTGACGTAATCGCGGCCGGTGACCGAGCCTATGGCGATGATGTCGCCGAAATGCTCGATGGCCGGCGCCAGCGCCACCGGCAGGATGAACAAGATGGCCTGCCAGTTGAATTCCGGGAAGGTGAAATTGGGCACCGCGAACCAGGCCGCCTTGGCGATGGGGGCAAAATTCACCACCTTGGCGATGCCGGTCACGGTCATGACGATGGCCACCAGATAGCCCACCACCGCGCCGGTGAGAATGGGAATGATGCGAAAGATGCCCTTGCCCTTGATGGCCACCAGCACCGTGGTCAGCAAGGAAACGGCGGCCAGAAACACCGCCGGGCCATAGGCCACCAGCCTGGCCGCCCCATCGCCGGTCTTGCCGATGGCCAGGTTGACCGCCACCGGCGCCAGGATGAGGCCGATGACCATGATCACCGGCCCGGTCACGGTGCGCGGCAAGAAGCGCTCCAGCCAGCCGCCGCCCTTGATGCGCACCATGGTGGACAGGGCGATATAGACCAGCCCCGCCGAGGCCAGCCCGCCCAGCGTGGCCGGCAGGCCCCAGGTCTTGGTGGCGTAGATGATCGGCGCGATGAAGGCGAAGGAGGAGCCGAGAAACACCGGCACCTTGCCTTTCGTGATGGCCTGGAAGATGAGCGTGCCCAGCCCGGCGGTGAAAAGCGCCACCGAGGGATCGAGCCCCGTCAGGATGGGCACCAGGACCAGCGCCCCGAAGGCGACGAAAAGCATCTGGCCGCCGATGAACCACTGGCTGGGATGAAACTTGTAGTCTGGTTGCGAAAAATCCTTGTCCATGCCGGATCAGTCCCCTTCAGAAATCCTCCCTGAGCGCAAGAAAGCCCCCGCCCTTGCGCCGTTTGCTGGATTTCGGGAAACGCCGCGCGCCCGCTGGGCGGCGCACGCCTCCTTGCTTTCCGGGGTCACAGACTAGGCCCGCCGCGCAGCTTCCATCAAGCCGCTTGGCGCGGTTATGCACACACGCTTGGGAATATCTGAAAACGCTTGCGCGCCCATCCTCATCCCCTGCCAACACCCTGGTTATGGGACTCCACGGGTGGTTGGCAGGGGGTGAGAATGGTCTTCAAGACAGTTGATGGAGATACCCGCCTGGCGGCGCGGCGCATTTCCATGTGCCTTGTCTTGTTGAAAAGGCCCCCTTGCAGGCTGGCGGATGCGCCAGCCGGTGCTATAGAGAGGCACCTATCCCAGTTTCAGGAGGCCGCCCATGTCCGCCCATCTGACCGTCGTCGATCATCCCCTCATCCAGCACAAGCTCACCCTGATGCGTGACAGGAACACGCCCTCGGCGGTCTTCCGCCAGCTTTTGCGCGAGATTTCCCTGCTCCTGGCCTATGAGGCCCTGCACGATCTGCCCTTGACCACCAAACCCATCGAGACCCCGGTGGCTCCCATGGAGGCCCCCATCCTGCAAGGCAAGAAACTGGTGCTGGTCTCCATTCTGCGGGCCGGAAACGGGCTTTTGGAAGGCGTCCTGGAGCTGGTGCCCTCCGCCCGGGTGGGCTTCATCGGCCTTTACCGCGATCCTGAGACCTTGCAGCCGGTGGAATATTACAAGAAGCTGCCCGAGGGCATGCCGGAGCGCACCGCCGTGGTCGTCGATCCCATGCTGGCCACCGGCAATTCCGTCTGCGCCGCTCTTGACCGCATCAAGGAGACCGGCGCGCGCGACATCCGCTTCATGTCCCTGCTCGCCGCTCCGGAGGGCGTGGCCGCCATGAAGGCGCGCCACCCGGATGTGCCGGTCTTCACCGCCGCCGTGGACGAACGCCTCAACGATCATGGCTACATCGTCCCCGGCCTCGGCGATGCCGGCGACCGCATGTATGGCACGAAATAGAACCGCGGGCCGGTTCAGTTCCCGGGGCCGGAACAATGCGCCATGAGAGTCGCAATAAACGCCACCAGCATGGACAGGCGCGGCATGCGGGTGATCACGCCGAGAAAAAGCCCCAGTGTCACGCAGGCAAGACAGACCAAGAACAGGCCGTTGAACCAGTCATATATCCTGAGCAGAAAATCTTCCATGCCAACCCCGGTATCAGCCGATGCTGGACATGATTCTAGCGGCAAGACATTGAGATTTTCTTGCCCTTTGCGGCAACCTTGATTCTTCGCCCGGAAAGCATCGCCATCTGGAGCGGAATTGGCATTGGGAATGGTGGGCGGTACCGGGATCGAACCAGTGACAGCTTTTGTTGCGCTCACGGCAGATTTTGCCTGACGGCAAAATGCCTCCGCGCGGGCGGCGCAGTGGCGCCGGGAAAGCATCGCCATCTGGAGCGGAATTGGCG
>JALSNA010000319.1 GCA_026987255.1 Hyphomicrobiales bacterium
GGGAAAGCCCTTCAAAGGACATGCGCAAGGCATTTTTAATGCCCCATACTTCTCGACTTGAAAGGCCGAGCAGATCATTCTCTTCAATAGCTTTCTCCCGATCATATATAGATCTTGTATGAATGTGGATACGAGGTTTTCCCTGAAACATAGTCAAGGACAGTATTTATCATTTTGCTTTCAAACAAAAATGTATTTCTCACCCCACATTCAAAAAATTTTCTCTCAGAAACGCAGCTCATTGAGACCCCCTTCTGAAAATTTTCCTCAGGTATACACGTGGGTGTGTGTAATCAGAGATTGTATCTTTGTCAACCATACTCGCGCACGTTATTTGTCATCACCATGACAAGAGACAAACATGAGACAAAAAATGGCCCCTTTTCTCCAGGCAGCCGATTGCGTAGAGGTGAGAGAAAGAAAGCGAGAAGACAGGGGCAGCGCCGTCAGGTGGTGTGTGTCGGCTCTGGCGAAAGATGCGAGGCACACCACATTGCACGCCTGGCTGCTGCCCCTGCCGCTGGCACCTGGGTTGCGGCAGCGGCCACACGGGCCGCCGCCACGGTCTTGCTCAGTGCCAGTTCACGTCGAAGCAGTCGAGCACCATCAGCTTGTCCCAGGCGCGGATGAAGTCGTGCACGAACTGCTCCGCCTTGTCGTCCTGGGCGTAATACTCGCTCTGCGCCCGAAGCTGCGAATTGGCACCGAACACCAGGTCCACCCGCGTGCCCGTCCACTTGCGCGCGCTTGGCGGGTCGGGGTTTGCAAACCCCGACCCGGATGCTTTCCGACAATGACAATCCTGAAAACATCCCGGAAGGGATTGAAAATCCCTTCCGGTGTATGGTGGGGTGACGACAAAAAACGGGCGACTCCCCTGGAGCCGCCCGTCCTGGATTCGGGTCTGGTGCGGGGCCTCAGGCCACCTTCGGGTCCAGCTCGCCGGAGGCATAGCGCGCCGCCATGTCATCCATGGAGATGGGCTTGATCTTCGAGGCCTGCCCGGCGCAATTGAACATCTCGTAGCGCGAGATGCACAGCTTCTTCATCGCCTCCTTGGCCGGTTTCATGAACTTGCGCAGGTCGAACTCCTTCTTCTCGGTCTCGCAGACCTTGCGGATCGCCCCGGCCATGGCCAGGCGGTTGTCGGTATCGATATTGACCTTGCGCACGCCATGCTTGATGCCGCGCACGATCTCCTCCACCGGCACGCCATAGGTCTGCGGCAGCTCGCCGCCATATTCGTTGAAGATGTCCTGCAGATCCTGCGGCACCGAGGAGGAGCCATGCATGACCAGATGCACGCTGGGCAGCTTGCGGTTGATCTCCTCCACCACGTTCATCGCCAGGATTTCGCCATCGGGCTTGCGGGTGAACTTGTAGGCCCCGTGCGAGGTGCCCATGGCGATGGCCAGGGCATCCACCTTGGTTTTCTTGACGAAATCCACCGCCTGGTCGGGATCGGTGAGCAGCTTGTCCTTGGAAAGCTTGCCCTCGAAGCCGTGGCCATCCTCGGCCTCGCCCTCGCCGGTTTCCAAAGAGCCCAGAACGCCCAGCTCGCCTTCCACCGAGGCGCCGACCCAATGCGCCATGTCGGCCACCCGCTTGGTGATGTCCACGTTGTAGTCATAGGAAGCCGGGGTCTTGGCGTCCGCTTCCAGCGAGCCGTCCATCATCACCGAGGAGAACCCGTGCTTGATGGCCGACAGGCAGGTGGCCTCGGAGTTGCCGTGGTCCTGGTGCATGCAGATCGGAATGTCCGGATACATGGCGATGCACGCCTCGATGAGCTTGGCCAGGATGATGTCCCCGGCATAGGCGCGCGCCCCGCGCGAGGCCTGCATGATGACCGGCGAATCGGTCTCCGCCGCCGCCTCCATGATGGCCAGGGCCTGCTCCATGTTGTTGATGTTGAAAGCGGGAACGCCATAGTCGTTCTCGGCCGCGTGGTCGAGAAGCTGGCGAAGGGTGATGAGAGCCATGATGATCCTCCTGAATATGTCCGGGCGTCAGTGTGACTCATCCGGCCACGTCTGAAAAGCCCCTGCATGATGTCCCTTCCGCCCTCCGGGGCGGCCCCGGAAGGCGGCAAGATGGTGTCAACAATCGCTTTCGCGCAGCGCCTTGACGCCCGGCAGCTCCTTGCCTTCCAGCCATTCCAGGAAGGCCCCGCCAGCGGTGGAGACATAGGTGAAGTCGCCGGTGACGCCGGCCGCGTTGAGCGCCGCCACCGTGTCGCCGCCGCCGGCCACCGTCGTCAGCTTGCCGGCCTTGGTCAGCTCCGCCGCGGCGCGCGCGATCTCCACCGTTCCGGTGTCGAAGGGCGGAATTTCGAAGGCCCCCAGCGGGCCGTTCCACAGC
>JALSNA010000320.1 GCA_026987255.1 Hyphomicrobiales bacterium
CCGCTGCGCGCCAATGCCCTGATCGCCCTGGCGCTCATCCTGCTGGGCATTTTCATCGCCACCCGCTTTGGCGCGGGCCGCAAGCCCGGCGCGGGCCGCAAGCCCGGCGCGGGCCGCAAGCCCGGCGCGGGCAGCGAGCCCGGCGCGGGCCGCGAGGGGGGCCGGGAGATGGGCCGAAGGTCCCCTTGACTGTTTTTCCACTATGTGGGAACCGCTCTGTGACAAGATCGCTTGCGCCGCCCTTGTGGATATGGCCCAACTGGCCGCCAATCGGGGAACGCGCGCATTGACTTTATTGCATGAGGACAACCAGGCATGACCGTTCCGTTCGTACAGAAGGCCCTGCACATCGATCTGGCCACCGCTGACCATGACATCGAGCACATCGGCGCCTCCGATGGCGTCATCGGCCCGGTGGATTTCGGCTGGCGCGAATACAAGAAGGACAGGGATGTCTTCACCTTCGGCGAAGGCAAGCTGGCCTCCTCCACCATCCCCGGCTCGCGCCGCCTGGTCTTTTGCGCCCATTCGGACCAGTGGGAGGGCTTCTACATCTCCTCCATGGGTGGCGCCGCCTACAAGTTCCAGCATGTCGGCGTCAATTATGTCTCCTTGCGCAACCGCGCCGCAGTTCCATCCGTTCTGCTGCTCAACAACCCCACCGGCGAGGAGCCGCAGGTGCGCATCGAGCCGGTGGAGAACTATCGCGGCATATGGGCCGGATATGACAGTCCGGAAGGGGACAGGCTCATAGGCATCTATGCCCTCCAGCAGGCCCTGCTCGATGCCCATGGCGATGAATACGATCCCAACCGCGTGCGCATCGCCTGCGTGGGCCCCTCCGCCGAGATGACCATCGAAGGGGTCATCGGCTCCAACACCATCAAGAAGGGCCTCATGCAGGCGGTGGTCGACTGGGCCGGGCGCGGCGGCCTGGGCTCGCGGCTGCTGCGCCACCACAACATTCTCGCCATCATGTTCGGCGGCGAATGGAAGGACGCCTTCGCCCCCAAGACCAAGGAGCTCAATCACTATTTCATCGATCATTACGGGGACAGGATGACCAAGGTGGATCAGGCCATGACCACCAAGTATCACTATGACCCCAAGCTGAAGTCCGGCGGCACCTTCGGCGTCAACTACACCAATCTGAAGGACAAGATCCTGACCTTCAACTACCGCTCCACCAAGCGCACCCGCTCCGAGCGCATCCGCCAGCACACCGATTTCATCGTCAAGCATTACCTGAAGCAGTTCAACGAGGAGACCATCGTCCCGAAGAACTTCGACCATTGCGGCGAGCCGTGTTCGGTGGCCTGCAAGAAGCTGTTCGGGAAATACAAGAAGGACTACGAGCCCTACCACGCCCTGGGCCCGCAGTGCGGCGTCTTCGACCAGCGCGCCGCCGAGCTGCTCAACGACCATGCCGACGCCATGGGCTTCGATGCCATCCAGATCGGCGGCACCCTGGCCTGGATCATGGAATGCGTCGCCGACAACCTGCTCGATCCGGACAAGTTCGGTTTTCCGCCCGCCGATGAGCTGGTGTTCAGCCATTTCACCGATGACATCAACGAATTCGACATCGTTGGCGATTCGATGAAGAATGCCCGCTACGCCATGAAGGTCATCGACGCCATCTTGAACGATGAGCGCGCCGCCATCTTCCGCAATGGCATCCGCGCCGCCGCCGAGGGGCTGAACTCCAGGGCCTGTTTCGACCGCGCCGTCTATCTGGCCCACGGCGAGAAGGGCTGCATGGTGCCCAACCAGTACTGGGTGCCCGGAATGGGCTCGCCCATGCCCTTGATGGGCAAGTATTACGTCTATTACGGTTCGGACTTCCTGCCCCCCGACGATCTGGGCCGCAAGAACGTCGAGCGCATGGTTCACGAGCTGATCAACGACAATTGCGGCGTCTGCCGCTTCCATCGCGGCTGGTCGGAGGCCCTCATGCCGGTGATCATGAACGACCGCTTCGGCCTCAACATCGATTTCAAGGAGCATCACTTCCATCTCGCCAGGGAGATCAACGATCACCAGAGCGAGACATCCCAGCCCTGGGCCACCCGCCGCATGGCCGAGATGCTGGAGGGCTACCTGACCTATGTCGCCAAGCCGCCCACCTCCACCGAGGATCAGGCCAAGTATCCGCAGATGGATCCAGCCGATCCCATAGGCTCCGCCAAGGCCTTCTGGCGCGCCATCCGCGAGGGCCAGGAGCGCACCTTCCGCCTCGGCCCCGACGCCATAGCCGGCGCCATGACCCCCAAGCAGCAAAAGGAACGCTTCGCCGGCGGCGAGTGAGGCCGTGGGACGGCCTGCCAATTGCTTTGCAGACTGGTGAACCGTGAGGAAAG
>JALSNA010000321.1 GCA_026987255.1 Hyphomicrobiales bacterium
TGTTAAACATGGGCGGGGCAAAGTCCTAACGACTGTTAACCTTGTATGGGGGCGGGAGTTTGCGCTTGCGGGCGCCAGGCCTTCGCGCCCTGTGGGACTTGCCCGGACATGCCGATGACCCAGGAAAGACCAGCCAGAAGCGGCGCGCGCCATGTTCCGGTGCTGCGCGATGCCGCCATTGGCGTGCTCGGGGTGCGTCCGGGCGGGGTCTATGTGGATGGCACCTTTGGCGCGGGCGGCTATGCGCGGGCCATCCTCGCCGTGCCACGGACAAGGGTCTTCGCCATCGACCGCGACCCGGAGGCGGTGCGCGGCGGGGCCGCCCTGGCGGCGCAATTCGATGGGCGGCTGAAAGTGCTCGAAGGGCGCTTTTCGCGCATGGGCGAGCTGCTGGCCGGGCAGGGCATCGGCCGGGTGGATGGGGTGGTGCTCGATCTGGGCGTTTCCTCCATGCAGCTCGACGAGGCCGGGCGGGGCTTTTCCTTCCTGCGCGAGGGGCCCTTGGACATGCGCATGGAGCGCGCCGGAACCAGCGCGGCGGATGTGGTCAATTCGGCTTCGGAGCGCGAGCTGGCGGAGATCCTGTGGCGTTATGGCGAGGAGCGCCGGGCGCGGGCCATTGCGCGGGCCATTGCGCGCCGGCGCGCCGTTGCGCCCATCCGCACCACCGTGGAGCTGGCGGAAATCGTCGAATCGGTGCTGGGCCCGAAGCGCAAGCCGAAGATGGCGCATCCGGCGACGCGCACCTTCCAGGCGCTGCGCATTCATGTCAACCGCGAGCTTGAGGAGGTGGCCGAAGGGCTTTCGGCGGCCGAGCATATCCTGCGGCCGGGCGGGGTGCTTTCGGTGGTGTCGTTTCATTCCCTGGAGGATCGCATCGTCAAGCGCTTCTTTGCGGCGCGCACCGGCCGGGCGGGACGGCCGTCGCGGCATCTGCCGGAGGTGAAGGGCCCTGAAGCCTCTTTCGAGGATCTCACGGGCGGCGGCATAGCGCCGCCGGAAGACGAGATCGCGGCCAATCGGCGGGCGCGCTCGGCGCGGCTGCGGGCGGGGCGCAGGACTGCGGCTGTGCCCGTGGCGCTGGATGCGCGGGCCCTGGGGCTGCCGCAATTGCAGGGGGGCAGAAAATGAGATTTCTGGGATTGATCAATACGGCGCTGGTGGCGGGACTGGTGGTCTTTGCCTTCATTCTCTATGGCCATGAGCACAAGACGCGCATGGCGGAGCGCCAGATCAGGAAGATCGAGGCGAAAATCGGGCGCGAGCGGGAAGCCATGCGCATGCTGCGCATCGAGTGGGCCATGCTGGACAATCCGGCACGGCTGGAGCGGCTGGCGAAAAGGCATCTGAAGCTGGCGCCCGTGGCGGCGCAGAACATCCGCCCGGCGCACAGGGTTCTTTCCGCTCTGGCGGAGCGCAAGGCGCAGCCCCTGGGGCGGCGCGATGCGGCATCGCTGACCGGGCTCATCGCGCGCATCCAGCGCGGGGAGGCGGAGCAATGAGCCTGGCCCTGGGCAGAAGAAACGGCGCGCTGGATGGCCGCATGAAGCTGGTGGTGGCGGGGTTCGCCGGGCTGTTCGTGCTGGTGGCGGGCAAGGCGGCCTATCTGACCTTGGCCGACGGCGGCAAGGGCGCAAAGCCCGCCGTGGTGCGCAAGGAGCACATTCCGCGCCCCGACATCGTGGACCGCAACGGCATTCTGCTGGCCGGGGACATGCCCTTCGCCTCGGTCTTTGCCGAGCCCTACCGGATGATCGACGTGGACGAGGCCGTCGAGGGGCTGCTTTCGGTGGCGCCGCAGCTGGATGCGAAGAAACTGCGCCGCCAGCTTGCCAACCGCAAGCGCAAGTTCGTCTGGATCATGCGCCAGGTGCGTCCGGAGATGGAAGAGAAGATCCTCGATCTGGGCATTCCCGGCGTGCGGGTGATGAAGGAAAAGCGCCGCGTCTATCCCATGGGGCGCATGCTGGCTCATGTGGTGGGCTACTCCAACATCGATTCGAAAGGCCTGACGGGCATCGAGCGTTTCCTGGACAAGGCCGGGGCGCTCTATACGGCCTCGCTGGCCAACCCGGATGGCCAGGGAGCTGCGCCCGCGGTGCTGTCCATCGACGTGCGGGTGCAGCACGCATTGCGCGCCGAGCTTGCCAAGGCGATGAAGAAATTCAAGGCGCTGGGGGCCGGCGGGCTGGTGATGAATATCCACACCGGGGAAATCCTGGCGCTGGTGTCGCTGCCCGACTTCAACCCCAATTCGCGCGACCGGAGCGAGGCGCTGGACAAAAGCCGCCTGAACCGCATGACTTCCGGTGTCTACGAACTGGGCTCGGTCATCAAGTCGGTGACCTTCGCCATGGCGCTGGATGAGGGCACGGCCACCCTGGAGAAGAAATATGACGCGCGTTTTCCGCTGCGGGTGGGGCGCAATGTCATCCATGACTTCCATGCCCAGCGGCGCTGGCTGAGCGTGCCGGAGGTCTTTACCCACTCGTCCAATATCGGCACGGCGCGCATGGCGCTGGAGGTGGGGCTGAAAAAGCACAAGGCCTTTCTGGAGAAGGTGGGGCTGTTCGAGCGGCTGCGCACGGAACTGCCGGAATCGGCGCGCCCGCTGCTGCCGCGGCACTGGTCCACCATCGCCTCGGTGACGGCCTCCTTCGGGCATGGGTTCGCGGTGCAGCCTTTGCAGGGGCTGGCGGTGATCGCCGGGCTGATCAACGGCGGGGTGATGATCCCGCCGACCTTCCTGAAGCGCGATATGAAGACGGCCCATGCGCTGGGCACGCGGGTGATCTCCGAGGCCACCTCGCGCAAGATGCGCTACCTGTTCCGGCTCAATGCCATCAAGGGCACGGCGCGGCGCGCCGCGGCGCCCGGCTGGCGGGTGGGCGGCAAGACCGGCACGGCGGAAAAGGTCATCAACGGCAAATACAACAAGGATCACCGGCTGACCACCTTCATCGGGGCCTTTCCCATGGATGCGCCGAAATATGCCCTGCTGGTCATGCTCGACGATCCCAGGCCGATCCCGGAAACGCACGGCTATGCCACCTCGGGATGGAACGCGGTGCCGGTGGCCGGGCTGGTGGTGGCGCGCATCGCGCCCCTGCTCGGCATTGCGCCGAAGCTTGACACGGAGGAGGCAAGGGCCGAACTTGCGCGGTGGCGAAAGCTGCATGGCGGGCAGAAGAGCAAGACCGGCGCGGCCATGAGGCCGCCACAAAAACAGGGATAAAGCCTGCCCATGTCTCACATCCTGAAAAGTCTGGCCAAGTGCTGCCGCATCGAGGGCAATGGCGATCTCTTCATTGCCGGGATCGCCGCCGATTCGCGCGCCGTGAAGCCGGGCTGGCTGTTCGCCGCCATTCCCGGCACGCGGGTGGACGGGGCGCGCTTCATCCCCGAAGCCATCGAGAGGGGGGCTGTGGCCATTCTGGCTGGCGAGGATGCGCAGCTGCCGGACATTCCGCCCCATGTGGCGCTGGTGCGGGCCGCAAACCCGGCCCGCGCCCTGGCGCTCATGGCGGCGCGCTTCTACTGGAACCAGCCGGTGACCATCGTTGCGGTGACGGGCACCAACGGCAAGAGCTCGGTGGTGGAGTTCACCCGCCAGATCTGGTCCTTCATGGGCTTTCGCGCCGCCTCGCTTGGCACCATCGGCGTTTTCGGCCCCGACACGGAGGGGCTCGAGGTGGGCCATACCACGCCCGATCCGGTGCATCTGCACGCGGTGCTGGCCAGGCTGCGCAAGCGGGCCATCTCGCATCTGGCCATGGAGGCCTCCTCGCACGGGCTGGCGCAATACCGGCTCGATGGCGTGCGGCTGAGCGCAGGGGCCTTCACCAACCTGTCGCGTGACCATCTGGACTATCACGCGGACATGGAGGAGTATTTCGCCGCCAAGATGCGGCTTTTCTCCGAGCTGCTGAACGCACCGGCCGGGGCGGTGATCAACATGGACGACGCCTGGGGGGAGAAGGCGGCGCGGATTGCCGCAGACAGGGGCCTGAGGGTGCTGGGCGCGGGCGAAAACGGAGAGGGCCTGCGGCTGCTCGAGCGGCGCGCGGAGGGGCTGGGCCAGCATCTGCGCATCGGCGGCAGCGAGCGCGAATACCGGGTCTATCTGCCGCTGGCGGGGCGTTTCCAGGCGGAAAACGCGCTCATCGCGGCCGGGTTGGTGATCGCCGCGGGCGGGCCGGAGAGCGAGGCCATCATGGGCCTGGAGCGATTGCACGGGGCAAGAGGCAGGCTCGATCTGGCCGGGCGGACGAAATCCGGCGCGCCGGTGTTCGTCGATTATGCCCATACGCCCGATGCCCTGGCCACGGCCCTGGCGGCCCTGCGCCCCTATGCGAAAGCCCGTCTGGTGGTGGTTTTCGGCGCTGGTGGCGACCGCGACAGGGGCAAGCGGCCGCAGATGGGCAAGGCGGCGGCGGAGCATGCCGATGTGGTCATCGTCACCGATGACAACCCGCGCTCGGAGGATCCTGCGGCCATCCGCGCCGAGGTGCTGGCGGGCTGTCCGGGCGGGCGCGAAATCGGCGATCGGGCTGAGGCCATTGCGGCGGCCCTGGCCATGCTGGAGCCCGGAGACGTGCTGCTGGTGGCCGGCAAGGGGCACGAGACGGGACAGACCGTCAAGGGCGAGGTCATTCCCTTTTCCGATCACGAGGAAATCCGCCGCTGGCTGGAGAAGGAGATGGAGCAATGAGCGCGCCCCTGTGGACATGGCCGGAGGTGGCGGCGGCGCTGAAAGGCGCGCCGCTGGGCGACATGCCGGAAGGGTTTTGCGGCGTCAGCTTCGATTCGCGCGAGATCACTGGTGGCGAGCTGTTCTTCGCCATCCGGGGGGTGCGCATGGATGGGCATGCCTTCGCCGCCGGAGCACTGCGGGCAGGCGCCGGGGCGGCGGTGGTCTCCTCGCCGGATGAGGAGATGACCGGGGCCGGGCCGGTGATCGTCGTGCCCGATACCTTGCAGGCCCTGCAGGCGCTGGGCCGGGCCGGGCGGGCGCGGGTCAAGGGCTCGATCATCGGGGTGACCGGCTCGGTGGGCAAGACGACCACCAAGGACATGCTGGCCTTGGCCTTTTCCGACATCGGCAGGACACATGCGGCCAGGGCCTCGTTCAACAATCACTGGGGGGTGCCGCTGACGCTGGCGCGCATGCCGCGCGAGACGCGGTTCGGCATCATCGAGATGGGCATGAACGCGCCGGGGGAAATCGCGGCGCTGACGGCCATGGCGCGGCCCCATGTGGCGGTGGTCACCCAGGTGGCGGAAAGCCATATCGGGGCCTTTGGCGATCTGGCGGCCATCGCGCGGGCCAAGGCGGAAATCTTCACCGGCCTTGAGGCGGCCGGGGTGGCGGTGCTCAACCGCGACATGCCGCATTTCGGCATTCTGCAGGCGGCGGCAAAGGACGCCGGAGCGGCGGAAATCCTCACCTATGGCCGCCATGAGGAGGCGGATATCCGGCTGCTGGACGCGGCAAGCGGGGAGGCTTGCGTCTGTGTCCATGCGCGGGCGGGGGGACAGGATATCTCCTACCGGGTGGGCATGCCGGGGATGCACGTGGCGCAAAACTCGCTGGCGGTGGTGGGCGCGGCCATGGCCCTTAAGGCCGATCTGAGCGTTGTCATCCAGGCGCTGGCGCGGATGCGGCCGCCCAAGGGGCGCGGCGAGCGCACACGGCTGGCGGCGCCGGGCGGGGACATCCTTTTGATCGATGAAAGCTACAATGCCAATCCGGCCTCCATGCGCGCCGCCCTGGCGGCCCTGGCGGAGAGCGAGCCGGGGCGCGGCGGGCGGCGCATCGCGGTGCTCGGCGACATGCTGGAGCTGGGGGAGATGGGCGCGGAACTGCACGCGGCGCTGGCGGATGAGCTGGAGGCGGCCAGGGTGGATGTGCTCTATGTGAGCGGGCCGCTCATGGCGCACCTGTGGGAGGCGGCGCCGGCGCACCTGCGGGGAGCGCGGGTGGCGCAGGCGGCGGAGCTGCCGAAAATCCTGCGCGGCGATCTGCGGGCCGGGGACGTGGTCATGGTCAAGGGCTCCCTGGGGTCGAAAATGGGGCCGGTGGCGCAGGCCCTGCGCGAGATGTTCGAACCGGTCACTGACGAGGCGTGAATGCTCTATTATCTTTCCCATCTGCTGGCGGATCAGTTTTCGGCCCTCAACGTGCTGCGCTACATTACCTTCCGCGCCGGCGGGGCGATCATGACGGCGCTGCTCCTGCTGTTCCTGCTTGGGCCCAAGCTGATTTCCCTGCTGAAGGTCAAGCAGGGGCGCGGCCAGCCGATCCGCGATGACGGGCCGATCACCCATCTGACCAAGGCGGGCACGCCGACCATGGGCGGGCTGATGATCCTGGGGTCGATCTTCGTCTCGGTGGTGCTGTGGGCCGATCTGGGAAATCTTTATGTGCTGGCGGTGCTTTTCGTGCTGCTCGGCTTCGGGGCGATCGGCTTCTATGACGACTACCTGAAGGTGACGACGGGGACGACGGATGGCTTTTCCAGCAAGCTCAGGCTGCTTCTGGAAGCCCTGGTGGCGCTGATCGCGGTGGCCATCATGGTGGCGGCGGGCGATCCGAAGATTTCCACCGCCCTGGCCTTTCCCTTCTTCAAGGACGTGCTGTGGCAGATGGGCTGGTGGTTCGTGCCCTTCGGGGCGCTGGTGATCATCGCGGCGGGCAACTCGGTGAACCTGACCGACGGGCTGGATGGGCTGGCCATCGTGCCGGTGATGATCGCGGCGGCCAGTTTCGGGCTGATCGCCTATATGGTGGGCCATGCGGTCTTTTCGCAATACCTGCAACTGCATTTCGTCAAGGGCGCGGGCGAGCTGGCGATCATCGCCGGGGCCATGGTGGGGGCCGGGCTGGGCTTTCTGTGGTACAACGCGCCGCCGGCACAGATCTTCATGGGCGATACCGGCTCGCTGTCGCTGGGCGGGGCGCTGGGGGCCATCGCGGTGGCCGCCAAGCACGAGCTGGTGCTGGCGATCATCGGCGGGTTGTTCGTGCTGGAGACGGTTTCGGTCATCGTCCAGGTGGCCTCCTACAAGCTGACCGGAAAGCGGGTGTTCCGCATGGCTCCGCTGCATCACCACTTCGAGCAGAAGGGCTGGAAGGAGGAGACGGTGGTCATCCGCTTCTGGATCATTTCCGTGGTGCTGGCGCTGATCGGCCTGGCCACCCTGAAGCTGAGGTAACCATGAGCTTTGCCGCTGACATATTCGCCGGGCGCAGGGTGGCCGTCTTCGGGATGGCGCGCTCCGGCATTGCCTGCGCGCGGGCACTCATGGAAGGTGGCGCGGAAGTGCTGGCCTGGGACGACGGCGAGGCGGGGCGCGAGCGGGCCAGGGAGGCCGGGATCGCGCTCAGCGATCTGCGGGAGGTGGATTTTGCCACCCTGGCGGCGCTGGTGCTGGCGCCCGGCGTGCCGCTGACCCATCCGCAGCCGCACTGGAGCGTGCGCAAGGCGCAGGCGGCGGGGGTGGAGATCATCGGCGATACGGAGGTGTTCTTCCGCCAGGTGCGCAAGACGCCGGGGGTCAAGATCGCCGCCATCACCGGCACCAATGGCAAGTCCACCACCACGGCGCTGATCGGCCATGTGCTTTCGGCCATGAGCCTGGATGCGCATGTGGGGGGCAATATCGGCACGGCGGTGTTCAATCTGGCGCCGCCGAAATGGGGGCGCATCTATGTCATCGAGATGAGCTCCTACCAGATCGACCTTTCGCCCAGCTTCCGGCCCGATGTGGGGGTTTTGCTCAACCTGTCGCCGGATCATCTGGACCGGCACGGATCGTTGGAGAATTATGCGGCGGTCAAGGCGCGTTTGTTCGCTCACATGGGCGCAGGGGATGTGGCGGTGATTTCCGTGGACGATCCCATGTGCCGCAAGGCGCTGGAAGGCGTGCCCGGGGCGGCGGCCCGGGTGCCCATTTCGGTGCGCAAGGTGCTCGATGATGGCATCTGCGCGGTGGGGGGGATATTGCAGGAGCGCAAGGCGGGCAAGACCGTCGTGGGGGCCGATCTGTCGATGATGAAGAGCCTGCGCGGGGAGCACAACTGGCAGAACGCGGCGGCCGCCTGGGCGGCCTGCCGGGCGCTGGGGCTTTCGGGCCATCTGATCGCGCGCGGCTTCATGAGCTTTCCCGGCCTGGCGCACCGGATGGAGATTCTCGGCCAATGGGACGGGGTGCTGTTCGTCAACGATTCGAAGGCCACCAACGCGGAGGCAGCGGGGCGGGCGCTGGCGGCCTTCGACGACATCTACTGGATCGCCGGAGGGCGGGCCAAGGAGGGCGGCATCGGGCAGCTCAAGGAGCACTTCGCGAAAGTGCGCAAGGCCTTCCTGACCGGCGAGGCGGCGCAGGACTTTGCCGCCACGCTCAAGGAGGCCGGGGTGGCGCATGTCCTTTGCGGCACGCTGGAGGTGGCGGTGCGCGAGGCGGCGCGGGCGGCGCGGGAAGAGGGTGCGGCATCCCCATGCGTGCTGCTGGCGCCGGCCTGCGCCTCGTTCGATCAATATGAATCCTTCGAGGCGCGCGGTGAGCATTTCCGCGCCCTGGTGGAGGAGATTGCGGGCGGGCCCGGGGGCGCTGCCGCGGAAGGAGAAAGCACGTCATGCTGATTTCACGCAAGGATCAAGGTCTTCTGGCGCGCTGGTGGTTCAGCGTGGACTGGCCCTTGATGGGGGCGGTGTTCCTGCTCATGGCCATGGGGGTGATCTTTTCGCTGGCGGCCTCGCCGCCGGTGGCCGAGCGCATCGGGCTGGACAGTTTTCATTTCTTCCACCGGCATCTGCTGTTTCTGGCTCCGGCGGCGGTGCTGTTCCTCGCCGCGACCTTCCTCAGCGGGCGGCAGGTGCGGCGGGCGGCCTTGTGGATCTTTCTCGCCGGGCTTGCGCTCATGGTGCTGGCGCTGTTCATCGGGCCGCAGATCAAGGGCGCGCACCGCTGGCTCAATCTGGGTCCGTTCACCTTGCAGCCGTCGGAATTCGTCAAGCCGGCCTTCGTGGTGCTGGCCGCCTGGCTGCTGGCAGAGGGGCAAAGGCGCCCGGACATGCCCGGCGTGTGGATGGCCTGGGGGAGTTACATCGTCTTCGTGGGGCTGCTCGTCAAGGAGCCGGACATGGGCCAGACGCTGCTGGTGACGGGGGTGTGGTTCATCCTGCTGTTCATCCACGGGCTGCGCTGGCGGTTCATTCTTGCCCTGGGGGGGCTGGCGGTGGCCGGGGCGGGCATGGCCTATGCGGTCTTTCCCCATGTGCGGGCGCGGGTGGGGCGGTTCCTGCATCCGCCGAAAATCATCGACGGGGCGCGCGACCAGATGGATTTCGCCATCGACGCCTTTCACAACGGCGGATTGCTGGGCATGGGCCCGGGCGGGGGGCTGGCCAACAAGCATCTGCCGGATGCGCACACGGATTTCCTTTTCGCCGCGGTGGGCGAGGAGTTCGGGCTGGTGGCCTGCGTGGCGGTGGTCATCGTCTTTGCCTTCATCGTGCTCAGGGTGCTGGGCAAGGCAGGCGGCATGGCCGATCCCTTCCGGCGGCTGGCAGCCAGCGGCCTGATCAGCCTCTATGGCCTGCAGGCCTTCATCAACATGGGGGTGAACGTGCAGCTGCTGCCGGCCAAGGGCATGACCTTGCCGTTGATCTCCTATGGCGGCTCGTCGCTGATTTCGGCGGCCCTGGGGCTGGGCATGGCGCTGGCCCTGCTGCGCGCCGATGCCGGTGAGCCGCAGCGGGCGGCGGCGGGGCATGCCGCGCCGCTGATGGCCTAGG
>JALSNA010000322.1 GCA_026987255.1 Hyphomicrobiales bacterium
TCCTATGGCGGCTCGTCGCTGATTTCGGCGGCCCTGGGGCTGGGCATGGCGCTGGCCCTGCTGCGCGCCGATGCCGGTGAGCCGCAGCGGGCGGCGGCGGGGCATGCCGCGCCGCTGATGGCCTAGGATCTGGACTCAACAAAAACGTGGCGCCAGTCTGGCGGCCAGCAAGAGGAAAGCAGGAAAAAAATGTGCAATTACAAGCGTAAGCGCTTCTCTCCTGTTGCTGGCATCCACGCCTTTATTGAGACCAGACCCTTAGGAGGTGCGCAATGGCGGAATTTTCAATAGCCGGAACCCACAGGGGGCTGATCGCCCTGGCAGCTGGCGGCACGGGGGGGCATCTCTTTCCGGCCCAGGCGCTGGCCGAGGAGCTGGTGCGGCGCGGCTATATCACCATCTTGCTCTCCGATGCGCGGGCGCGGGAGTATGGGAACAGGTTTCCGGCCATTTCCATCGAGGTCATCCCGTCCTCCACCATCACCATCCGCAAGCCGTGGAAGATCCCGTTTCAGCTGTTCAGGCTGTGGCGCGGCATGCGGGCGGCCAGGAACGTGCTGGGCAGGAACCGGCCCAGGGCGATCATCGGCTTTGGCGGCTATCCGTCCTTTCCGCCGCTGGCGGTGGCGGCCAGATTGAACATTCCGTCGGCCATTCACGAGCAGAATGCGGTCATGGGGCGCGCCAACCGGGCGATGGCGCGCAAGGTGAACGTGCTGGCCTCGTCGTTTCCCGAGATTGCCCATTTGCCCAAATCGCTGTCGGACAAGGTGGTGTTTACCGGCAACCCGGTGCGCGCGGCGGTTCTGGAGGCGGCCAAGGCGCCCTATGTGGCGCCGGGGGCCGATGAGCCTTTCGAGCTTTTGATCTTCGGTGGCTCGCAGGGGGCGCATTATTTCTCGCAACTGGGGCCGAAAATGGTGGCGGAGCTGCCGAAAGCGGTGCGCAAGCGGCTGCACGTGACCCAGCAGGTGCGCCCGGAGGACATGGACAAGGTGCGCCACGACTACAACCGCATCGGGGCGCATGTCACCCTGAAGAGCTTCTTCGATGACATGCCGCAGCGCATGGCGGCGGCGCATCTGGTGATCGCGCGGGCCGGGGCCTCCTCGGTGGCCGAGCTGGCGGTGACCGGGCGGCCGGCCATCCTGGTGCCGCTGCCGCATGCGCTGGACAATGACCAATTGATGAACGCGCGCGCCTTTTCATCCGCGGGCGCAGGCTGGGTGTTCAGGCAGGATGAAATCGAGCCTGAACAGCTGGCGGCCTTCATCACCCGGCTGCGTTTTGCGCCGCAGGATCTGGAGGCGGCGCACAAGGCGGCCAGGGCCTTTGCGCGGCCCGATGCGGCCAGGCGGCTGGCGGATCTGATCGAGGAACTGGCGGGCGGGACAGAACAAGGAGAGGGATCATGAGCGTGAAATTCTCCACCGAGGTGGGGCCGATTCATTTCATCGGCATCGGCGGCATCGGCATGAGCGGCATTGCCGAGGTGCTCAAACGGCAGGGCTTTGCCGTGCAAGGCTCCGATCTGGCCGATGGGCCGAACGTCAGGCGGCTGCGCGAGATGGGCATTGCGGTCTTCGTGGGCCATGCGGCGCAGAACCTGGGAGAGGCGGAGATCGTGGTCATTTCCTCGGCCATCAAGGCGGACAACCCGGAGCTGAAGGAGGCGCGGGCGCGCTATCTGCCGGTGGTGCGCCGGGCCGAGATGCTGGCCGAGCTGATGCGCTTCAAGCGCGCCATCGCGGTGGGCGGCACCCATGGCAAGACCACGACCACCTCGCTGGTGGGGGCGCTTTTGGAGGCCGGGGGGCTCGATCCGACGGTGGTCAATGGCGGCATCATCAACGATCTGGGGACCAATGTGCGCATTGGCGATGGCGAATGGATGGTGGCGGAGGCGGATGAATCCGATGGCACTTTCGTCAAGCTGCCGGCCGATGTGGTCATCGTCACCAATATCGACCCGGAGCACCTGGATCACTATGGCACCTTCGACGCGGCGCGCGAGGCCTTTCTCAATTTCGTGCAGAACATTCCCTTCTACGGCTTTGCCGTCATGTGTTCCGATCATCCGGAGGTGCAGGCGCTCATCGGGCGGGTGACGGATCGCAGGGTGATCTCCTACGGGACGAATCCGCAGGCCGACGCGCGGGTGCACGACATCCGCTACACGGGGGCGAAAAGCCGCTTTTCGGTGACCATAACCGGCAGGCGCAGCGGCGCGGCCGTATCCCTGGAGGATCTGGAAATGCCGATGCCGGGGGAGCACAATGTGCTCAACGCCACGGCGGCGGTGGTCATTGCTCACGAGCTGGGGGTGCCGGTGGAGAAGATCCGCGCCGGGCTGGCGGCTTTCGGCGGCGTGCGGCGGCGCTTCACCCCGGCGGGAGAATGGAACGGGGTGCACATCTTCGATGATTACGGCCACCATCCGGTGGAGATCGCCTCGGTGCTCAAGGCGGCGCGCAAGGTGGCCGGGGAAGGCAGGCTGGTGGCGGTGCATCAGCCGCATCGCTATACGCGGCTGCAATCGCTGTTCGAGGATTTCTCCACCTGCTTCAACGATGCCGACACGGTGATCCTGGCGCCGGTCTACGCGGCCGGGGAGAGCCCCATAGAGGGGATCACCCACGAGGCGCTGGCCCAGGCCCTGCATGACCGCGGCCACCGCCATGTGCTGAGCATCGATGGGCCGGAGGAACTGGCGGGCGCGGTGCGCGATATCGTGCGCCCCGGTGACGTGGTGATCTGCCTGGGGGCGGGGTCGATTTCCGCCTGGGCCCATGGGCTGGCGGCGCAGCTCGAGGCGCTGGCGGGGCAAGAGGGGGCGTCATGAACCCGCAAGCGCTGTTGCAACGCCTGCCGCAGGTGCGCGGGCGCTATGAACCTGGCAAGTCCATGGCGGAAATCACCTGGTTCCGGGTGGGCGGGCCGGCCGAGGTGCTCTTCGTGCCGGCGGACGAGGCCGATCTGGCGCATTTCCTGGCCCATGTGGAGACGGATATTCCGCTCACCGTGGTGGGGGTGGGCTCCAATCTGCTGGTGCGTGATGGCGGCATTCCCGGCGTGGTGATCCGGCTGGGGCGCGGTTTCGGGCAGCTTGAACTGGTGGACGAGGTGACCATCAGGGCCGGGGCCATGGTGCCGGATGTCAAGGTGGCGCGCTTTGCCCTGGAGCATGGTATCGAAGCATTAACCTTTCTGAGAGGTATACCGGGCACAATGGGCGGCGCGCTCAGGATGAACGCCGGAGCGCATGGCAGCGAACTGAAGGATGTTCTGGTGGAGGCCCGCGCCGTGGACCGCGATGGCAGGATTCATACCGTGCCGGTGGATGCTCTCGATATGGGCTACCGCCATTGCGGCGCGCCCGCGGACTGGATCTTCACCGCCGCGGTGCTCAGAGGGCGGCGCGGCGATAAGGACAAGATCGCCGCCCACATGGCGGAGATTACCGCGGCGCGCGAGGCGGCCCAGCCGGTGCGCTCGCGCACCGGAGGATCGACCTTCAAGAACCCGCCCGGCGGGCGCGCCTGGGAGCTCATCGATGCGGCCGGGATGCGCGGCGTGCGGGTGGGCGGGGCGCGGGTGAGCCCCAAGCACTGCAATTTCCTCATCAACGAGGAGAAGGCCACGGCGGCCGATATCGAGGCCCTTGGCGAGCTGGTGCGGGCGCGGGTGAAGGAGACATCCGGCGTGGAGCTGACATGGGAAATCCGCCGCATCGGCATTTTTGACGAAGGGGGCGCGCAATGACGCAATTTCGGAAAATGCCCATGCGCATTCCGTCACAGACCAAGGTGGCGGTGCTGCTGGGCGGCTGGTCGGCGGAGCGGGAGGTCTCCATGGCTTCCGGCGAGGCGGTGTGCGAGGCGCTGCGCAAGATGGGCTACGAGATCGTGCCCATGGATCCGAAGCCGGACATTGCCGAAAAGCTGGCGGAGGTGCGCCCGGACGTGGTGTTCAACGCCCTGCATGGCAAATGGGGCGAGGACGGGCGGGTGCAGGGCATCCTGGAGACGCTGGAGATTCCCTATACCCATTCGGGCGTGCTGGCCTCGGCGCTGGCCATGGACAAGCAGCGCTGCAAGCCGCTGTTTTCCGATGCCGGGATCCCGGTGGCGGAAAGCAAGGTGGTGGCGCTGGAATCGGCTGCCGAACAGCACCCCATGGTGCCTCCCTATGTGATCAAGCCGGTGCGCGAGGGCTCCTCGGTGGGCATTCACATCGTCAGCACCGGCAAGGAGCCGCCGGTGATGGCGCTGACGCAGGAGCGCGACATCTTCGGCGACGAGGTCATGGTGGAGCGCTATGTGCCGGGCCGCGAGCTGACCTGCGCGGTGCTGGGCGATGTGGCGCTCGGGGTGCTGGAGATCATTCCGCGCGGCGGCTTTTATGACTACGAGTCCAAATATGCCGAGGGCGGCTCGGAGCATATCTGCCCGGCGGAAATCCCGCCCGCCCTGCGCCGGCGCATCCAGAAGCATGCCCTGGCGGCGCATCAGGCGCTGGGCTGCAAGGGGGCCTCGCGGGCCGATTTCCGCTTCGACGAGAGCGTGGGCGAAGAGGGCGAGCTGGTGATCCTGGAGGTCAATACGCAGCCGGGCCTGACACCCACATCGCTGTTGCCGGACATTGCCCGGCAGGCGGGGCACAGCTTCGAGGAATTGATCATGTGGATGGTGGACGATGCCTCGATCAACCGCTAGCAGACGCAAGGGGCGCAGCGGCGCCATGCCCGCCTACCTGCGCCAGAAGGGATTTGCAGACCGGCTGACGGCGCGCCTTGCGGTGCGCGCCTCGGCGGTGGCCTTTCTGGGGCTGGCGTTGTTTCACGCCCTGGACAGGGGCGGGCATTTCGACGATCCGGCCAGCCCCTTCTACAACCTGGAAGGGCGCATGGCCGCGGTCATCGGCCAGGCGGCGGAGCGCATCGAAGTGCGGGGGCTGAAATACCATGCGCCGCGCAACGTGCTGGCGGCCATAGGCATCCGCGCCGGTGGCTCCATGCTGGGGTTCGATCCGCAATCGGCGCGCAAGCTCCTGGAGAATCTGGACTGGGTGAAGCGGGCGCGGCTGGCCAAGGTCTATCCCAACGGGCTGGTGATCGACATCGTCGAGCGTGAGCCCATCGCCCTGTGGCAGACGGCGGGAGAGTTCTATCCGGTGGATGGCGAGGGATTGGCCATTGCCTCGCTGCCGGCGGGGCGGTTTGCCCATCTGCCGGTGGTGACGGGGGAGGGCGGCAACAAGGCGGCGAAAAGCCTCGTTAACCATCTGAATACCCATCCGGGCATAAAGTCGCAGTTGCGGGCGGCGGCCCGGGTCGGCAAGCGGCGGTGGAATCTCTATTTCGCCTCCGGCCTGAAGGTCATGCTGCCGGAGAAGGATCCCGCAGGAGCGCTTGATCGTCTTGAGAGGCTCGATGCCGCCACGGGGCTTTTCTCAAGGGATTTGCAGGTGCTGGATCTGCGCCTGCCGGGGCGGATCGCCCTGCGGCCCGCCGGGCGGAAAAACGGTTGATGAAACGGAAGCCTGCGCGCCAGGCGCGGGGCCTGAGTATGTCGCGTATCAAGGTGATTTCATGAAAGTTGTCTCTCTCTACCCTTCCAAATCCGGCGAATCCGCGCCCTTGTCCGGGGCGCGGCTGGTGGCGGCCCTGGATATCGGCAGCTCCAAGATCAGCTGCATGATCGGCGAGGTGCGCGGTCTCAAGCGGCGCTCCGGCGGGGCGGTGCCGGCGGCGCGGATCACCGGCTTTGGCGTGCAGGCGGCGCGCGGGGTGCGCGGTGGCGTGGTGGTGGATGCCGCAGCAGCCGAGCAGGCGGTGCGGCTGGCGGTGGATGCCGCGGAGCGCATGGCCGGGGTGCGGCTGGAGGAGGCGCATGTCAATATCTCCGGCGGGCAGCCGAAGTGCGAGACCGTGCAGGCGGAAATCGCCGTCGATGGCGGCGGGCCGATCGGCGCAAAGCATGTTTCCCGGGTCATCGGGCAGGCACTGGGGCGCTGCCGCGCGCAGGCCGGGCGCGAGATCGTGCATGTGACGGCGGCGCGCTTTTCGCTCGATGGCGGGCCGGGGCTGCTCAAGGCCGAAGGGCTGCATGCTGACAGGTTGCGCGCCGATGTCAACGTGATCAGCCTGCAAAGGGGCGTGTTGCGCAATCTGGAAATGGTCATGGAGCGGTGCATGCTCAGGCCGGCCGGGTTCGTCATTGCGCCCTATGCGGCGGCGCGCGCGGTGGCGGTGGCCGATGAGCTGGAGCTCGGCGTGACGGTGGTGGAGATCGGCGCGGCCAATACCACCTGGGCGGCTTTCGAGGATGGACGGCTGGAGGCGGCCGGGTCCATCCCCGTGGGATCGGGGCATGTGACCAATGACATCGCCATGCTGCTGGGGGTGCCGCTGAAGGAGGCGGAGCGGCTCAAGACGCTGGATGGCAGCGTGCTGCCCGGGATCGGGGATGACGGTGATGCGATCAGCGCCTCCATGCTGGGCGAGACGGGAGCGGGGGCCATGCAGCAGCTGCCGCGCTCCATGCTCAACAAGGTCATTGGCGCCCGCATGGAGGAAATCCTGGAGATGACCCGCGATGCGCTGCGCGCCTGTCCGGCGCGGGCGGCGGGGCACAGGCTGGTGCTGACCGGTGGCGGCAGCCAGCTTGTCGGCCTGCGCGAGCTGGCCGAGCAGATTTTCGGCGCCCCGGTGCGCATCGGCCAGCCGCGGCAGATCGCGGGCATGCCGCAGGTGATGGAATCGGCGGCTTTCGCGGGGGCCGCCGGCCTGTTGCGGGCGGCCATGGAGCCGGACGATCTGGGCTTTCTGCCGCCTCACGAAGCAGCAGGCGCGCAGCTGGATACGGGCACGGGGGGGTATTTTTCGCGCGTGCGGCAGTGGTTCGGGCAAAGCTTCTGAAAGCGGGCAGACAATGGCGCGAGCGGGCCGGCGGGGCATCTCCCGCCGGTTTTTTTGTCTTTGCGCCTGCCCCGTTGTGAGTCAGAAAACTTCAAATGCTTAAGGAGCCGTTAACCTTTGATTTGCTAAACATCCCGTTAACTGAAGCCGGGGATAAGCAACGGAAAGCATCATGTCCAATCTCAATCTCAGCGTGCCCAATCTGGCGGAACTGAAACCGCGCATCACTGTCTTTGGCGTTGGCGGCGGCGGCTGCAATGCGGTCAACAACATGATCGAATCCAATCTCACCGGCGTGGAATTCGTGGTGGCCAACACCGATGCCCAGGCGCTGGCCAAGAGCAAGTGCGAAAGGCGCATCCAGATGGGCAATGCCCTGACCCAGGGGCTGGGCGCGGGCTCGCAGCCGGAGATCGGGGCAGGGGCCGCCGAGGAAACCCTGGCGGAAATCATCGACCATCTGGCCGGGTCGCACATGGTGTTCATCACCGCCGGCATGGGCGGCGGCACGGGCACCGGCGCCGCTCCGGTGATTGCCCGCGCGGCCAAGGAGCAGGGCATCCTGACGGTGGGCGTGGTGACCAAGCCGTTCAACTTCGAGGGCAAAAGGCGCATGGCCATTGCCGAGAACGGCATCGAGAACCTGTCGCAGTTCGTCGATACGCTGATCGTCATTCCCAACCAGAACCTTTTCCTGGTGGCCAATGAAAAGACCTCCTTCACGGCCGCCTTTTCCATGGCCGACCAGGTGCTCTATTCCGGCGTGGCCTCGATCACCGAGCTGATGACCAAGGAAGGGCTGATCAATCTGGACTTTGCCGACGTGCGCGCCGTCATGGCCGACATGGGCAAGGCGATGATGGGCACCGGCGAGGCCTCCGGCGAGAAGCGGGCCATCGAATCGGCCGATGCGGCCATTTCCAATCCGCTTCTGGACGATGTCTCCATGGCCGGGGCGCGCGGGGTGCTGATTTCCATCGCCGGCGGGCCGGATCTTGCCCTTTACGAGGTGGACGAGGCGGCCACGCGCATCCGCGAAGAGGTGGACCCGGACGCCAATATCATCGTCGGCGCCACCATCGAGGAAGATCTGGAAGGCACCATGCGGGTCTCCGTGGTGGCCACCGGGCTGATCGACGAATCGGCGGCCAAAAGGCCGGATGAGACCAGCCGGAGCGCGCCGGATCAGCCGCAGATCTATGCTGGCGGCCTGGGTGCTTCGCCCGTCTACAATGGCGGGTGCATCGTGGATGGCGCTGCGCCGCAGGTGCGCCCCGCGCAAGCGGAGGAGAGCCCGGCGGAGCAGCCGGAGATGGCCAGCGAGAGCGTGCAGCCTCAGCCTTCCATGCTGAAGGAGGATGCGCCCTCGCTGCCGTTGGATGAACCGGCCGTCTCCCACGTGGAGGAAACGGTGCGGCCCGAACCGCAGCCGCGGCCGCGTCCGCGCCCGGTGATGGAGGAGGTGCACGCGCCTGCGCCGGATGCGCCGCGCATTCCGCCGCTGGAGGAGTTTCCGCAGCCCATCCGGGACAATGCCATTCGCAAGGCGGAGCAGATCAGCGCCATCGCCAAGCCGAAGTCGCGCCGCTCGCTGATCGAGCGGCTGGCCAAGCTGGGCCGGCGCGGCAAGGCGCACGAGAGCGTCTCTCATCAGGATGGCGAGGAGCCAAGGGTGCAGGCCCCCATGCCTCCTGTGCATGAGACACCCGCCCCCGAGGTGACACAGGCGGACAACGTGCATCCGCTGAATGTCAATGAGACGGCCGAAGACAGCGAATACGAAATTCCGGCCTTCCTGCGCCGGTCGTAGGATCAGCTGCCGGCAGTGACGGCGCGCCCGGATATGAAACAGCCCCGGCGGGAACATATTTCCGCCGGGTTTGCTGTATCTACAGTGGAGGGACTGGCCAAGGATGGGGAAAAATGGCAAGACCGTCCGGGGATGACATCAACAGGAGCGCGCGGAGTGCAGATCGACGGGACAAAGGGAGCTTGGCGCCTGGCGCGCGGGATGGCCGTTCTTGCCCTGAGCGGGGCGTTGCTGGCGGGCTGTTCGGGCGGCATGCCCGACCTGGGAGAATATCTGACCGGTTCGTCCAGTGATGCGGTCTCGCCGGGGATGGAGAAGGTGGATGACGCCAAGCCCATCGCCGAGCTCTACAACAAGGGCCTGGAGGCGCTGAAGGATCGCGAATACCGCACGGCGGTGAAAAAGTTCGCCGAGGTGGAGCGCCAGCATCCCTATTCCAAATGGGCCACCAAGGCCATTCTCATGCAGGCCTATGCGCAATACCAGCGCAACCAGTATGACGAGGCCATTGCGGCGGCCAGGCGTTTCATCACCCTGCATCCGGGGCACAAGGATACCCCTTATGCCTATTACCTGATCGCCCTGTCCGATTATGAGCGCATCAATGACGTCAAGCGCGATCCCACGGCGGCGCGCAAGGCGCTGGAGGCACTGGAGGAGGTGGCGCGGCGCTATCCCGATACGCCCTATGCGGCGGACGCCAAGCGCAAGGCGGTGCTGGCGCGCGATCACCTGGCGGGCAAGGAAATGGAGGTGGGGCGCTATTACCTGAAGCGCAAGAACTACCTGGCGGCGATCAACCGCTTCAAGACGGTAATCAAGGACTATCAGACATCCACCCAGACGCCGGAGGCGCTCTACCGCCTGGTGGAGGCCTATCTGGCGCTCGGCGTGCGCTCGGAGGCGCAGACGGCGGCGGCGGTGCTGGGATACAACTATCCCTCCTCGCAGTGGTACAAGGATGCCTATGCGCTGCTCAAGGGCGAGGGGCTGAGCCCGGCGGAAAATACCGGCTCGTGGATTTCACGGGCCTTCAAGTC
>JALSNA010000323.1 GCA_026987255.1 Hyphomicrobiales bacterium
TGCTTTGCGTCAGCTACGGTCTTGCTCAGTTCATGAGCCAGCGGCGAAAGTCTGCCAGGGCGCGTTCGCAGATGGCCCGGCGGCGGGCGATGGTCTTCTGCCTGCCCTTCAGGCGCTTGCCGTCCTCGCCCGTGGCCGGGGCCTCCAGCGGCGGAAAGAGGCCGAAATTGATGTTCATGGGCTGAAAGCTTTTCGCCCCGCCCCGGGCGATGTGGCCGCCGGTGACGTGATGGATGAGCGCCCCGTGCGCGGTGGTGACGGGCGGCGGAGCAAAGGGCAAGCCCAGGGCACGGGCGGCAGCGGCGCGCCCGGCAACAAGACCGCTGGCGGCGCTTTCCACATAGCCTTCCACGCCGGTCATCTGGCCGGCGAAGCGCAGGCGGGGCGCGCTCTTCAGCCGCAACTGGTCATCGAGCAGCCTGGGGGAATTGAGAAAGGTGTTGCGGTGCAGGCCGCCGAGGCGGGCGAAGCGGGCCTGCTCCAGACCCGGGATCATGCGGAAGATGCGCTTTTGCTCCGCATGGGTGAGCTTGGTCTGGAAGCCCACCATGTTGTAGAGGGTGCCCAGGGCGTTGTCCTGGCGCAACTGCACCACCGCATGGGGCTTTTCGTCCGGCTTGTGGGCATTGGTCAGGCCGCGCGGCTTCATGGGGCCATGGCGCAGGGTCTCGATGCCGCGTTCGGCCATGACCTCGATGGGCAGGCAGCCATCGAAATAGGGGGTGGTTTTTTCCCAGTCGCGAAAGACGGTCTTTTTACCGGCCAGCAGGGCGGCGACGAAGGCTTCGTATTGCGCCTTGTCGAGGGGGCAGTTGATGTAATCGGCGGTGCCCTTGTCATAGCGCGATTGCCGCCAGCAGATGTCCATGTTCACCGAATCGAAATAGACGATGGGGGCGATGGCGTCGAAAAAGGACAGGCCATCCTCGCCGGTCAGCTCCAGGAGGGCCGCGCTCAGGGCCGGGGAGGTCAGCGGGCCGGTGGCGATGATGACATTGTCCCATGCGGCGGGCGTTGTGGTGATTTCCTCGCGCGCGATGGTGATCTTCGGGTGAGCCTGAAGGCGGGCGGTGATGTTCTCGCAGAAGCCTTCGCGGTCCACCGCCAGGGCCGAGCCGGCGGGAATGCGGCTGGCATCGGCGGCGGCCATGACCACGGATCCGGCCAGGCGCATCTCGGCATGCAAAAGCCCCACGGCATTGCCGGTGGCGTCATCGGAGCGCAGGGAATTGGAGCACACCAGCTCGCCCAGGCGGTCCGTGACATGGGCATCGGTCTGCCGGATGGGGCGCATTTCATGCAGGATGACCGGCACTCCGGCATTGGCCGCCTGCCATGCGGCCTCCGATCCGGCCAGGCCGCCGCCGATGATGTGGATGGGATGTGTCATGGCAGCATGCAATAGGGGCGCGCGGCGGGTTTGACAAGGGATGGCCTGCCGCGAGTGGGCATATCCTTGTCAGATGGCCGTCTGGGCGATCAGGGAATGGATGTTGGCCGGGGTCTTGAGGACATAATCCGCCTGATAGAGACTTGCGGGCCTGTCGAGATACCCCCAGGCGGCGAGGGCGCAGGGAACATTCGCGGCGCGGGCGGCCAGGACATCGGCCATGGAATCGCCAATCAGGATGGCCCGTTGCGGAGTGCCGCCGCATTGCAAGATGCAATGGAGCAGGGGGGCGGGATCGGGTTTGCCCCTGCCCAGGGTGTTGGCGCCGACCACGGACTTGAAATAATGGCGGGTTTGCAGGGCCTTCAGGAGGGCCTCGGCAAGGAAGTCCTTCTTGTTGGTGCAGATACCGAGGGGGATGCCGTCTTGTTCGCAGCGGTGGAGAAAATCCGCCATGCCGTCAAACAGGCGGGTGTGGCGGCATATGCGCGATTCATAGCTGGCAATGAAACGGGCAATGATATCCGGCCACTGGCTCTCTTGCGGCAGCGGGCGGCCTTGCTCTTGCAAGGCGGTCTCGATGATGCGGCGCGCGCCCTGGCCTGCGGCGATGCGGCCGTTGTGCGGATCCACCGGCCCGGCCCCCATGGCGGCGAGAATCTCATTGGCCACGGAGATCAGATCCGGCGCGGTGTCGGCGAAGGTGCCGTCCAGATCCAGGATGATGGCAAGGTCAGGCATGGAACATGCGATAGCAGGAAGCGCAGAAAGCCGCCAGCAAATTTGCTTGTGCCTCACAGTCTTTTGCCTGTGGCCGGGTCGAAGAGGTAGATCCTTTCGGCCCTTGCGGTGATGGCGATGGTGCTGTCGATGGCAAAGCGCGGCTGGCCGGAAAGCTTGATGACGAGATCGTTTGCGCC
>JALSNA010000324.1 GCA_026987255.1 Hyphomicrobiales bacterium
GCCGCCCGCCGCAGGTCACGGGCCTTGCCAACCTGTGGCTGGCCGGAGACTGGGTGAACACCGCCCTTCCGGCCACCATTGAAGGGGCGGTGCGCTCCGGCGAGCGCGCCGCAAGGCTGGCGCTGACCGGTGCGGGGTGATATGCACCACGGACAGCGGGATTTTCATCATCGAGATCATCACGGACGCGCCATGAGCAAGCAGGAACTGATCCAGACGGCCCGCAGCCTCGCTGCCGAAGCAGCGCAATACATAGGCCGCAAGCAGGCCGCGGACGGGCATATCGTCTACGAGCTGGAGGCGGACGCCACGATCCCGGCGGAATATATATTTCTCAATCACTTCCTTGGCGATCCTGAACCAGAACTTGAACAGGAGCTGGGCCAATACATCCGCGCCATCCAGTCCGATACACACGGCGGCTGGCCACTTTTCCACGGCGGCGATTTCGACATCTCCGCCTCGGTCAAGGCCTATTACGCCCTGAAGATCCTCGGCGATGACGTGAACGCGCCCCACATGGCCCGCGCCCGCGACGCCATTCTCGATCACGGCGGGGCGGAGACGGCCAATGTCTTCACCCGCTACCAGCTGGCCCTGTTCGGGCAGATTCCCTGGCATGGGGTGCCGGCCATGCCGGTGGAGCTCATGCTCATGCCGCGCTGGTTCCCGGTCAACATCTGGAAGATGTCCTACTGGTCGCGCACCGTCATCGCGCCCTTGCTGATCATGGCCGCGCACCGCCCGCAGGCGGCCAATCCCACCGGCACCCATTGCCGCGAGCTGTTCAGGATGCCGCCGCACCTGCGCGGCAGGTGGCAGACCAACCCCACGGGGACGAAATGGGGGCAGGTCTTCCTCGCCCTGGACAAGCTCTTGCAACCGCTTGAGGCGCATGTCCTTCCGCGCCTGCCCACCCGCAGGCGGGCCCTGGAGCGGGCGGTAAAGTTCTACTCGATGCGCCTGAACGGGCTGGACGGGCTGGGGGCGATCTTTCCGGCCATGGCCAATTCCGTCATGGCCATGCATGTCATGGGGGTGCCGCCGGAACATCCCGATTATGCCACCGCGCGCCAGGCCATCCGCAATCTGGTCGTGCCCCCCGCGCAAGAGCGCGGCGGACGGCCGCGCTACGTGCAGCCATGTGTCTCGCCGGTATGGGACACCGCCCTGGCCGCCATGGCGCTGCTGGAGGCCGGCGTGGCCGCCGATGACCCGCGCATCGTCAGGGCCTGCGACTGGCTGGCGGACCTGCAGATCCTCGATGTCAAGGGCGACTGGGCAATGAACGCCCCGGATCTGCCGCCCGGCGGCTGGGCCTTCCAGTATCGCAACGACCACTACCCGGACGTGGACGACACCGCCGTGGTGGGCATGCTGCTGCACCGGGTGGACAAGCAAAAATACGCCCGCAATATCGACCGCGCCGTGACCTGGATCGTCGGCATGCAAAGCTCCAATGGCGGCTGGGGGGCTTTCGACATCGACAACAACGCCGATTTCCTCAATTCCATCCCCTTCGCCGATCATGGCGCCCTGCTCGATCCGCCGACGGCGGACGTCACCGCCCGCTGCCTGTCCTTCCTGGCCCAGACCGGCATGCCATCCGGTCACGAGGTCATCCGGCGCGGCATTGCCTTCCTCAAGGCCGAGCAGGAAGACGACGGCTCCTGGTTCGGCCGCTGGGGCACCAATTACATCTATGGCACCTGGTCGGTCATGTGCGCCCTCAACGCCTGCGGCGAGGACATGGGGCAAGAATGGATCCAAAGGGCGGTGGCCTGGCTGAAGGCGCGCCAGCAGGCCGATGGCGGCTGGGGCGAGGATGGCGCAAGCTACTGGCAGGAGCATCGCGCCGATCCGCCCAGGGCATCCACCCCCTCGCAGACCGCCTGGGCCACCTTGGCGCTCATGGCCGCCGGAGAGGTGGATTCCCCCGCGGTGGAAAAGGGCATCGCCCATCTGGCCACGGCCCCGCGCCACGAGGACCGCTGGGACGAAGAGCTTTATACGGCGGTGGGCTTTCCCAAGGTCTTCTATCTGCGCTATCATGGCTATGCGGCCTATTTCCCCACCTGGGCCCTGGGCCGCTACGCCCGCCTGAAGGCCTCCAACAGGCGCAAGGTGGCCTTCGGGATGTGAGCCGCTTCAACCCCGGGGCACGGGAGAAAGTGCATGAGCAAGTCCTTTACTGGCATCATTACCGGGTTGCGGCTCGAGGCGCGGATCGCGCGCTCCGGCTGCGGGCGGCACGCGCGCGTGGCCTGCCATGGCATGGGCCCCAAAAGGGCGCGCGAGGC
>JALSNA010000325.1 GCA_026987255.1 Hyphomicrobiales bacterium
GTTCGTTCCTGTTCCTCGGCCCCACCGGCGTGGGCAAGACGGAGCTGGCCAAGGCGCTGGCCGAATACCTGTTCGACGACGAGAACGCCATCTTGCGCATCGACATGTCCGAATTCATGGAGAAGCATGCGGTGGCCAGGCTCATCGGCGCGCCTCCGGGCTATGTCGGCTACGAGGAGGGCGGCGTGCTCACCGAGGCGGTGCGGCGGCGGCCCTATCAGGTGATCCTGTTCGACGAGATCGAGAAGGCCCATCCGGATGTCTTCAACATCCTGTTGCAGGTGCTCGATGACGGGCGGTTGACGGACAGCCACGGGCATACGGTGGATTTCCGCAACACCATCATCATCATGACCTCCAACGTCGGGGCGGAATACCTGGTCGAGCTGGGCGAGGACGAGGATGTGGACAAGGTGCGCGACAAGGTCATGGAGGCCGTGCAGCGCACCTTCCGGCCGGAGTTCCTCAACCGCCTGGATGCCATCATCCTGTTCCACAGGCTGATGAAGAAGCACATGAAGGCGATCGCCCGCATCCAGCTCAAGCGGCTGCAGAAGCTGCTGGCGGACCGCAAGATCACCCTGGATGTGGACGATGCGGCCCTGACCTGGCTGGCGGAGAAGGGCTACGATCCGGCCTTCGGCGCGCGGCCCCTGAAGCGGGTGTTGCAGCGCTGGGTGCAAGATCCTCTGGCCTCCATGCTGCTGGCGGGCAAGATCAAGGATGGCGAGACCGTCCATGTCACCGCCAACGATCAGGGCATCGTGATCAATGGCGAGCAGGTGCAGCCGGACAAGGCCTCTGGCATCTGATGGCCCGAAGCTGACGAAATGTCATGACGCAAAGCCCCGCGGACCGAGGTTCGCGGGGCTTTCGTTTACCCTGATGGCGGAAAAACCGGCTCTGGATGGATTCAAATTGATGAAAATCAACATTTGCCCGCATGGCGGCGCTAGACTGGATTTCGGCAAAGTGAAACGGACATGACCGCTGCGTGAGACGGCAGGGGGAGGATTGACAGATGAGTGATTCCAAGGATGTGAAAACGGCCGCAAAGGATAACGAAGGCATTGCCATCGTCGTGCCCTCCGGGTCTGCCCAAGGGGGAAAGGAGACTCAGGCGCCTGAACCCAGGGCAGCCGGTAAGACCCAATCCGCAGCCGGGAAAGGGCAGAAGAAATCATCGGGAAATGGGCGCACGGCGGCGGGCAAGGCCAAGGAGGCGGCCAGGAGCAGGAAGGCTGCCGGCGGCGCGCGGCGCCCCAAGACGCGGCGCATGCGCCCCGTGCAGCGCAAGAAGCTCGATGCCATCGAGGACATGGCCCATGCGGACGCCAACGAATTGCTGGAGGATCTGGTGGGCATGTCGCTGTCGGAATCCATCCGCCGGGCCCATGAGCGCGGATTGTATCCTTACGCCACCAAGATGAAGCGGGTGGCCTACGAGAAGCAGAAGGCGGCGTTGCAGGTGGAGCTTCTGAAGCTGCAAAGCTGGGTGCAGGAGACCGGCCAGAGGGTGGTCATGCTCTTCGAGGGGCGCGACGCGGCGGGCAAGGGCGGCACCATCAAGCGTTTCATGGAGCATCTCAATCCGCGCGGGGCGCGGGTGGTGGCGCTCAACAAGCCCACCGAGCGCGAAAAGAGCCAGTGGTTCTTCCAGCGCTACATCGAGCATCTGCCGGCGGCCGGGGAGATCGTCATGTTCGACCGCTCCTGGTACAACCGCGCCGGGGTGGAGCGGGTGATGGGCTTTTGCACCCCTTATGAATACCTGGAGTTCATGCGCCAGTGCCCGGATCTGGAGCGCATGCTGGTGCGCTCCGGCATCTGGCTGTTCAAGTACTGGTTCTCGGTGACCCGCGAGGAGCAGCTGCGGCGTTTTGCCTCGCGCATGCACGATCCGCTCAAGCAATGGAAGCTCTCGCCGGTGGACCGTCAGTCCCTGAACAAGTGGGATGAATATACCGAGGCCAAGGAGGCCATGTTCTTCTATACCGACACGGCCGACGCGCCCTGGACGGTGATTCGCTCCAACGACAAGAAGCGCGCCCGGCTCAACGCCATGCAGCATTTTCTGTCCATCATGCCCTACCCGGAAAAGGATCACAGGGTGGTGCACGGGCCGGACCCGAATATCGTCAGCTCCTCTTCGCAGGTCATAGGCCATACCCAGCATCTGCTCGGCGTCTCGCTGCATCCGGCCCTGCGCCGCGCCGGGGCGGACTGAGCCTAGGGTCAGGCC
>JALSNA010000326.1 GCA_026987255.1 Hyphomicrobiales bacterium
AGGTCTCCACCCGTCACGATCTGCCAGTTCTGGGCGCCGATCAGATCCTCTTGTGCGATAAGAAAATATTCTCAAAACCAGCCACCATGGATGAAGCCCGTCAAAATCTCATCGCCCTGCGCGGCCGCACCCATAGGCTCATCAGCGCCATTGCCGTGGCGCAAAAGGAAAAAATCCTGTGGTCTCATGTCGCCACGGCGGAGATGACCATGCGCGACTTTTCCAACGAGTTCCTCGGCCGTTATCTGGCGCAGGTCGGCGAAAAGGTCCTCTCTTCCGTCGGGTGCTACCAGATCGAGGGCCCCGGCATCCAGCTTTTTGAGCGCATCGAAGCGGACTGGTTCACCATCATAGGCTTGCCTTTGCTGCCCTTTCTGCAATGGCTGCGAAACGAAAATATCATCCCGGCCTGAGATTTGTTGCACAAGAGTCATGATATGGAAAAGAACATGCAGAAAGCCTGTGTCATCGGCTGGCCCATCGGACATTCGCGCTCTCCCCTGATCCACAATCACTGGATTGCCGAACATGGCCTCAATGCCCGTTACGACAAGCGCCCGGTCAGACCCGAAGAGCTGGAGGATTTCCTGCTCGGCCTGGCAGGGATGGGCCTGCGCGGCTGCAATGTGACCATTCCCCACAAGCAGCGCGCCTTGCAGATCGTTGCGCAGACGAATCCATCTGGCCTGTCCCCCATGGCCGCCCGCCTTCAGGCCGCCAACACCATATGGCTGGAAAACGGCAAACTGTGCGCCGGCAACACCGATGTCTATGGATTCATGGAAAATTTCCGCCAGTCATGCCCCCATTGGCGCGCTCGGGATCAGAAAGTGACCATCATCGGCGCGGGCGGCGCGGCGCGCGCCATCGTGGCCGGATTTGCCGATGCCGGAGTGGAAAGGATTACGCTTGCGAATCGAACCGTGAGAAAGGCCGAACAGATAGCCGCGCAGATGGATGGCCCCATTCACCCCCAAGGTCTGGAAAGTCTGCCCATGGTGCTGCCCGAAACCGATGTTCTGGTCAATGCGACCTCACTTGGCATGACCGGCCAGCCGCCCCTTGATGTGGATATGACCGCCTTGCCCGCCCATGCCATCGTTGCCGATATCGTCTATGCGCCCTTGCGCACCCAGCTCCTGCGGCAAGCTGAAAAGCGTGGCCTGAACGTGGTGGAAGGATTGGGCATGCTCCTGCACCAAGCCGTGCCGGGGTTTGAAAAATGGTTCGGTATCCGCCCCAGCGTCACACCGCAATTGCGCCACCTCGTGGAGGAGGATATCCGGCAATCATGCTGAAAGCCGCTCTGACAGGATCGATGGCCGCAGGCAAGAGCGAGGCAGCGCGCGCCTTTGCCCGTCTCGGCGTGCCGGTCTTCGATGCCGATGCCGCCGTCCATGTCCTTTATGCCCCGGGAGGAAAGGCCGTTCGCCCATTGCAGGCGCGCTTTCCCGGTGCCGTGGATGCCACAGGTGGCGTGAACCGGCGCAGGCTTGCCCGCATCCTGGCCCGCAAGCCGCGGGAATTGGCGGCCCTGGAAGCCATTGTTCACCCCCTGGTGGAGGACATGCGGGCGGAATTTCTCCATGCGGCGGAAAAGCAGGGCGCACCTTATGTCATCCTCGACATTCCCCTTCTGTTTGAGACCAATGCGCAAGACCAGGTGGACAGGATCATCCTCGTCACCGCGCCCGAGGATGTCCGCCGCGCCCGCGCCTTCACCCGCCCCGGCATGACGCAAGACAAATGGCAAATGCTGGAAAGCCGCCAGATACCGCCGGAGGAAAAGACCGCCCGCGCGGATTTCGTCATCACCACCACCGGATCCATAGCTGATACCCGCCGCCAGGTGGAAAAAATACACACCAGAATCCTTGCCGCCTTGCCCCCGCTTTCCTGATCTGCCAGCCAGGTCAAGGCCTTGCCGGGTGACGTGAAAAAAGCCGCCCTCTCGATGAACCGGCTGCCAGATTCATCAACTTGTCCACCATCGCTATTTTGAAGCCACGCCCTTCGGCGGGCGTCTCCCCGCACGATGGTTTACACGTCCAGGTTGGCGACATTGAGGGCGTTTTGCTGGATGAAGTCGCGGCGCGGTTCGACCACGTCGCCCATCAGGCGCGAGAACAGATCGTCGGCCTCGGCCAGCTCCTTGATCTGCACCTGCAAAAGCGAGCGGGCATTGGCGTCCAGGGTGGTTTCCCACAGCTGATCGGGATTCATCT
>JALSNA010000327.1 GCA_026987255.1 Hyphomicrobiales bacterium
GCGCTTTCGGGGTGGTTCAGCGCCACGGGGTGGTCGGGGCCCTGAGCCAGGCGAGCGACCAGGCGGGCTTCCACCCCGGCATCCACCGCGGCGTCGGCCACGATCTTCTGGAACAGGGCAGCATCCAGCCCGCCGGAGCAGGAAAAGGTGACCAGCAGGCCGCCGGGTTCCAGCAGCAGCATCGCCAGGCGGTTGATGTCCTTGTAGCCGCGCGCCGCTCGCGGCACCTGCGCGGCGGTGGGCGCAAACTTGGGCGGGTCGAGGATGATCATGTCGAACTTGCGCCCCTGGGCGCGGAAATCGCGCAACACCTGGAAGACATCCCCGCGCAGGAAGGCCGCCTGCTCGGCAGGGAGGCGGTTGAGGGCAATGTGTTCCTCGGCCAGCGCCAGGGCATCGGCGGAAGTGTCCACGGAAAGCACCTCGGCCGCGCCGCCCGCCAGCGCGTACACGGCAAAGCCGCCGGTGTAGGCAAAAGCGTTCAGCAACCGCCGCCCGGCGGCGTGCGCCCTCACCCAGGCGCGGTTTTCCCGCTGATCGAGGTAGAAACCGGTCTTGTGCCCGCGGCGGACGTCCACCCAAAACGCCAGCCCGTTCTCGGCGATACGAAGGCGCGCCGGTGGCTCGTCGCCGCGCAGCACGCCCACCCGCGAGGGCAGCCCTTCCAACCGCCGCACTTCGGCATCGGAGCGTTCGTACAGCCGCGCCGCGCCGGTGGCTTCCAGCAGCGCGTCGGCGATGGTCTCCCGCCAGGCTTCCGCCCCCGCGCTGAGGAACTGCACCACCACGGTGTCGGCGTAGCGGTCGGCAATCAGGCCGGGCAGCCCATCGGCTTCGGCGAAGACCAGGCGGTAGGCGTCGGTGTCGGCGCCAAGCCACGGCTCGCGGCGGGCGAGCGCCGCGGCAATGCGGCGGCGGAAGAAATCGGGGCCGATCACCTCGCTTTCCTGCCACGACCACACCCGGGCACGGATGCGGGAAGACGGGCTATAAGCCGCCCAGGCCAGAAAGCGCCCACGGGCGTCGGCGATGGCGACGGTCTCGCCGGGGGCGGGGTTCCCTTTGACTTTCGCCACCGCGCCGGAAAACACCCACGGGTGGCGGCGGAGAAGGGATTTTTCGCGTTGGGGTTTGAGGATGAGGGTGGGCATGGAGAGGGGGAGGAATTAGGAATTAGGAATTAGGGAGTTGGGGGCAAGGAGGTGGAAGAAGGAAGCCAGGGCAAGGGCTTCCCAAATGGTGGTGAAAGGCAGCACGGCCAGGGCATAGCGCTGGAAGGCCAACGGCAGGGTAAGCAGCAAAAAACTCCACTGAAAAGCCGCGGCGAGCAACACCACTCGCGCCGCCCACCGCCGAGGCGCTTCCCGCCCGCGCCACGCCAGCCGCGCCATCACGACCAGCCCGGCAAGCATCGCCACCAGCCGGGCGGCAGCCACCGCCAGCGGGCGCGTCCAGTGCATCCACACATGCCCATCGTAAGCCGCGATCGCCGCGGCCAAGGGGGCGCGATACTTCCCCAAATCAAGATACGCGGGCGGCGCGAGGTAAAGATGTCCCAGCAGCAGGGCCAACCGCTGCCACGGCGTGGCAGGGGCGTAAGCAGGCAACACCGCGCGAAAAGCCGCCTGCTGCCGGGCGGTGACTGCCCAGCGCGCCGTCCACATCGCCGCCAGCGTGGCAGCAGGGCGGCGCCAGAGCACCGGCTGGAGCAGAAAGCCGGTTACCGCAGGCACCAGCACCACAGGCAGCAGACGAAGCACGCGGCGCTTGAACGGCAACGGCTCCGCCCGCCACACTGCCCACAGCGCCACCGGCGCCCACGCCAACGCCCAGTATTTCGCCCACACCGCCCAGGCCAAAGCCGCACCCACGCGCCACGGCTGGGGGCGCTCCGCGGTGACCTCCCACAGCAGCCAAGCCATGCCCAGCAGCATGGGCGCTTCCATCATCACCCGGCGGCCATGCAGCAGCACCAACGGGTTGAGCAGAAAACCGCCCAGGGTGAACAGCGCGGCTGCCAAACCGCCCAGCCGCAGCGCCACGAGCGCCAGAAGCAACCCGGCCAGCGCGGTGCAAACCGTCATCACCCGGCGGGCGGCCAGCAGTTGCCTCGCCGAGGGCAACGCTCCCGCCGCCACGTTGGCCTGCCACGAGACGCTCCAATCCCAATCGGCGCGCAGCGGCGACTGGCCGT
>JALSNA010000328.1 GCA_026987255.1 Hyphomicrobiales bacterium
TTTCGCGCACCGCCCTGGCTGCCCGCAGGGCCGCCGAATCCCCCTGCCAGACGATGCGGCCCTTCTCCAGGATGTAATGGTGCTGGGCGAGTTCCATCAGGTCGCGGATGTTCTTGTCGATGATCAGCAGGGACAGGCCCGCCGCGCGCACCTGTTTCAGGGCCTGCCAGATGCGCGCCCTGGCCTGCGGCGCCAGCCCCTCGGTGGCCTCGTCGAGAATGAGCAGGCGCGGATTGGTCATCAAGGCCCGGCCTATGGCCAGCATCTGCTGCTCGCCGCCGGAGAGCACGGCGCCGGAAGCTGCCGCGCGCGCCGCCAGCTCCGGGAACAGCTCATGCACCCGCGCCAGCGTCCAGCCCTCTTCTGCCTTCGCCGCCGGGCGCGCCGTGGCCACCAGGTTCTCGCGCACGCTCAGATTGGCAAAGATCTGCCGCCCCTCCGGCGCCAGGCCCAGCCCGGCGCGCGCCCGCACATGGGCCGCAAGATGGGTGATGTCACGGCCGCAAAAGAGGATTTGCCCCTCCCAGGCGGGCAAAAGCCCCATGATGGTCTTCACCAGGGTGGTCTTGCCCATGCCGTTGCGCCCCAGCAGCGAGACGGCGGCCCCCGGCGCAATGTCGAGACCGGCCCCGAACAGCACCTGGGCCGCGCCATGGCCGCCGCTGAGGTTGCGCACCTTCAGCATGGCGTATCCTCCTCGCCCAGATAGGCGCGGCGCACCGCCGCATCGGCGCGGATCTGCCGCGGCGTCCCCGTGGCGATGATGGCTCCGGCCACCAGCACCGAGATGCGGTCCGCCAGGGCAAAGACGGCGTCCATGTCATGCTCCACCAGCAAGATGGCGTAATGGTCCTTCAGGCCGCACAGCAGATCGACCATGTCCCGGCTCTCGCGCGGCCCCAGCCCGGCCATGGGCTCATCGAGAAGCAAAAGCCGTGGCCGCCCGGCCAGCGCCATGGCCAGCTCCAGTTGCCGCCGCTGGCCATGGGACAGATCGCGCGCCTTTTCCTCTTCAACCTCCGCAAGCCCCACCCGCGCCAGCGCCGCGCGCGCCTCTTCCACCATGGCCGCCTCGCCGCGCACCGGCCGCCACATGCGCAAGGGGCTGCCCATCTGCGCCATGACCGCCAGCAGGGCATTGTCGAGCACTGTCATTCCGGCCATCGGGGAGGTTACCTGAAAGGCCCGCCCCAGGCCCAGCCGGGCCCGCTTGTGGGCCGCCAGGCGGGTGATGTCGCGCCCGCAGAGAAATATCTTCCCGGCATCGGGGCGCAGCTCTCCGGCGATTTGCGCGATCAGGGTGGTCTTGCCCGCGCCATTGGGGCCGATCAGCGCATGGGTTTCCCCGGCGCGCACCGCCAGATTGACCCCGGCGGAGACCTTCAGCCCGCCAAAGGACTTGTGCAGGTCATCGAGGCGCAGCAGGGGATCGTTCATGTCCGCGCTCCCCCGCTCCGGGTGGTGAAGACCCCCGCCTGCCACAGGGCGGCGAGAATGAGCAACAGGCCGAAGGGCAGATGCCAGTAGGTGGTGAAAGAGGACAGCGCCTCCTCCAGCAGCACGAAGAGCCCCGCTCCCAGCACCGGCCCCAGGATGCGCCCCGCGCCGCCCAGGATGACCATGAACATGAGCTCGCCCGAGCGCGGCCAGCTCGTCATCGCCGGGGTGATGAAGGCGGTGGAATTGGCCATCAGCGCCCCGGCCAGGGCGCAGATGGCCCCGGCCAGCACATAGGCCGCAAGCCGGATGCGCGTCACGTCATGCCCCAGGGCGGCCATGCGCCGGGCGTTCTCCCGCGCCCCGGCCAGCGCCAGGCCAAAGCGTGCATCGCGCAGCCGCCAGGTCATGACCAGCACCCCGGCCAGGATGACGAAGGCCAGCCAGTAAAGCTGCGCGGGATTGTCCAGATCGATGCCGGGCAGCGCCGAGCGCACATCGAGCGTCAGCCCGTCGTTGCCGCCGTAGGTCTCCAGCGATTCCAGCAGGTAATAGATCATCTGGCCGAAGGCCATGGTGATCATGATGAAATGCACCCCTTTGGTGCGCAGGCTCAAGGCCCCTGTGACCAGGGCAAAGAGCGCCCCGGCCCCAACAGCCAGGGCGAAATGAAACAGGCCATTGTCCGAGGCCAGCCAGGATGCGCCGCCATAGATGGAATGATGGACGGGGATGCCCACGGCATAGGCCCCGATGCCGAGGAAGGCGGCATGGCCGAAGGAGACCAGCCCGCCCAGCCCCAGGATGATGTTGAGCGAGGCCGCCGCCATGGCCAGGATCACCAGCCGCGTTGCCAGGTCGAGCCAGAAAGGCTGGTGCGCCAGCTGCGCGATGAGCGGCAAAAGGGCAAGGGCCGCCATCATCGCCCCCTCCAGCCACCGCATCAGTTGCTTCAGCCGCCCTGACGCCTCCATCTCACCGCCCCCTTGCGCGCGGCGGGAACAGTCCGCCTGGGCGCAGCACCAGAATGGCCGCCATGAGGATGTAGATGCTCATGGCCGAAATGGCCGGGGCTGCCGTCTCGGCGATCTCGGCCGGAAAGGCCAGCTTGAACAGATCGTCCAGCCACGCCCGCCCCAGGGCATCCACCAGCCCCACCAGCATGGCGGCGGCAAAGGCCCCTTTCAGCGAGCCGGTGCCGCCGATGATGATGACCACGAAGGCGACGATGATGATGTCCGAGCCCATGGACAAGGATGCCTCGGTGATCGGCGTGATCAAGGCGCCTGCCAGCCCCGCCAGCACCGCGCCGAGGATGAAGACCACCGCATGCAGCCGCGCCGTGTCCACCCCCAGCGCCTCGGCCATGGCGCGATTGGCCGCCGCCGCGCGCACCAGCATGCCAAAGCGCGTATGGTGCACCCAGACATAAAGCGCCGCGGCCACCGCAAGGCCGCTGAAGATGATCACCAGCCGGTAGACTGGCAGCTCCACCACGCCCGCCGCCACCCGTCCTTGCAGCCAGGCCGGCAGAGCCACGGTGCGCCCCTCCACGCCCCAGATCAGCATGGCCAGGGCATCGGCCAGCAGGATCAGCCCGAAGGTGGCCAGCACCTGCGCCAGATGGCTCTTGCCATACAATGGCCGCGCAACGAGCCGCTCGGTTGCCGCCCCGGCCAGCGCCACCAGCGGCAGCGCCAGCATCACCCCCAGCGGCCACGAGCCGCTCAGCGCCGCCAGCGAGGCGCTGATGAAGGCCCCCAGCATGTAGAAGACGCCATGCGCCAGGTTGACGAAATCGAGAATGCCGAAGACCAGCGTCAGCCCGGAGGCCACCAGGAACAGCAAGACGCCCAGCTGCAGGCCATTGACCAGTTGCGTGACGAACAAGGCGGTGTTCATGACCTGCCGATCCGGTTGCCGCAAAAGATGCGCGTGAAAAACGGGGCAAGGAGACTCCCTTGCCCCAGATTCGCCATCTGTCCGCCCCTGTCAAGAGCCGCCGGCGGCCCTTGCCCCGGTGCGGGCCCGCTGCTTACTTCAGCGGACAGTCCTTTGCATAGGGGTCCTGGTGGTTCTTCAGCACCGTCTTGACGGTCTTGAAGGTCCAGTTGCCATCGGCATCGGCCACCACCTCGCGCAGATAGAAGTTCTGGATCGGGAAGTGGTTGTTGCCATAGGTGAACTTGCCGCGCACCGAGCCGAAGTCGGCCCGCTCCATGGCGGCGCGGATGGCATCGGTGTTGCTCAGATCGCCCCTGGCTCCCTCGACGCCGGAGCGGATGAGATTGATGGCGTCATAGGCCTGGGCGGCGTAGAAGGAGGGATAGCGCCCATAGGCCGCCCTGAAGCTGGAAACGAACTTGCGGTTGGCGGGATTGTCCATGTCCGGGCTCCAGAAATGGGTGGACTGCGACCCCAGCACCACCTTCAGCCCGGCCTTCTGGAACTTCGGCAGCGACAGCGCGTCGATGGTATAGACGGTGAACAGCTTCATGCTCTTGTCCAGCCCCGCCTGCTGGAACTGCTTGATGAAGGCCGCCCCGGCCTTGCCCGGATAGAAGGAGAAGATGGCCTGCGCGCCGGAGGCCTTGGCCTTGGCCAGCTCGGCGGAGAAGTCCAGTTGCGCGCCCTTGCCCCAGCGGGTGAAGTCCTTGCCCAGGATCTTGCCCTTGAAGGTGCGCGACACGCCCGACACCATGTTCTTGCCCGCCGCATAGTTGGGATTGATCAGATAAAGGCTCTTGATGCCAAGCTGGTTGAGCACCTCGCCCATGGCCATGGGGATCTGATCGTTCTGCCAGGAGGCGGAGAAGAAATTCCTGTTGCACAGCTTGCCGGCCAGTGGCGAGGGCCCGGCATTGGCCGAGATCAGGAACTTGCCGGCATCCAGCGCCGGCTTGCGCGAGGCGAGCAGCACGTGACTCCAGATATAGCCGGTGAGGAAATCCACCTTGTCCTGCTTGATCAGCTTGACCGTCTTCAGCCGCCCGGTGTCGGGGCGAAAGCCATCATCCTCGATGATCAGCCGGACATCCAGACCGGCCATCTTGCCGCCCATGTTCTTCACCGCCAGTTTGGCGGCGTCCACCATGTCGCGGCCGATGACCGCCGCGGGCGTGGTCAGGGTGGTGACGAAACCGATCCTGACCTCCCCGGCGAAGGCGGCCACGGCGGACATGCCCAGAACCAGGCCGGTTGCGAGAAACTTGCGCATCATGATGCCTCCCTTTGGATTGCATGACCTGCCCCGGCAGGAATAGGAGCTCCGCCCCGCCCGCGCAAGCCAAATCCGTCCGTTGCAGCCTGGTTTTCGCAGCCCGGCGCGTGGCATGTTCGCTCTTCATTCTTTCATTCGCCGCGAATCGCGGTTAAACTGCCCATATGGACTTCTCCGCGACGGCACTCATCATCGGCCAAAGGGCCATCTCCTGGGGCGAACTTGCCCTGGCCGGCGCAGGCGCGGCCCTTTTCCTGCTGCTGCTGACCCTGATCATGAGCTGGCGGGCGGCGCGCGGGCGGGCGGGCGAGCACGAGGCGGCCCTGCGCCAGGCGCGCGAATTGCAAAGACAGATGGCGGAAATGACCGGCCAGATGCGTCAGCAGGCACAAGTCTCCTCGGCCCGCGATGCCCATCTGGCGCGCATGCTCACCGAGCGGCTGGACGGGGTCTCGGCGCGCCTCGGCCAGGGGCTGAACGAACAGGCCGAGCGCACCTCCGCGCACCTCAAGCAGCTGGCCGAGCGGCTGGCTGTCATCGATCAGGCCCAGGCCAACATCACCCGGCTGTCGGGCGAGGTGGTCACCTTGCAAAATATCCTGGCCGACAAGCAGACCCGCGGGGCCTTCGGCCAGGCGCGCATGGAGGCCATCATCACCGATGCCCTGCCGTCCTCCGTCTACGAGTTCCAGCCCACCTTGTCCAACGGCACCCGGCCGGATTGCCTCATCCGCCTGCCCGACAGCGAGCTGAAAATCGTGGTGGACGCCAAGTTCCCGCTGGAGGCCTTCGAGGCCATCCGCAAGGCGCCAGGCGAGGCCGCCCGCACCCAGGCCGTGCGCCGCCTGCGCACCGACATCGGCAAGCACATCAAGGACATCTCGGGCAAGTATCTCATCCCCGGCGAGACCCACGAGACGGCCATCATGTTCGTGCCTTCGGAGTCGATTTACGCCGAGCTATACGAGAACCATGAAGACCTGATACAGAAGGCCCACAAGGCGCGCGTCATCCTCGCCTCGCCCAATGTGCTCATGCTCATGGTGCAGACCATGCAGGCCATCTACAAGGATGCGCGCATGCGCGAGGCCGCCGGACTCATCCAGCGCGAGGTCGGCCATCTGCTGAGCGACGTGGAGCGGCTGCGCATCCGGGTGCTGGATCTGCAAAGGCACTTCGGCAAGGCCAATCAGGAGATCGACAAGCTGCTCATCTCCTCGGACAAGATTGCCCGCCGGGGGGCGAAAATCGAGAACCTGGAGCTTGAGGAAACCATGCCGGAAACCGCACCGGCGCCGGATACGGTGGAAGAAAAGACCAAACCGCGCATCGTGCGCTCCTGACTCTAGGGTCAGGACTCATAAGGAGGGATGGCATATGCAGCATAAATCCTGCATATGCCGTGCAGATTCATGGGGCCTGATCTTGGGCCTCAGGCGCTCTTGCGGCGCGCATCGTCAAGATCGATGACGCGATCGGGGATGATGATGTGGAAAACGGCCCCGGGGCCATCATGGGGGGCCAGGACAAGATCGCCGCCGTGGGCGCGCGCCAGCTCGCGGGCGATGGACAGCCCCAGTCCCGTGCCGCCGCGCCGGGTGGAGCCGGTGAAAGCCTCGAACAGATGCTTGCGCGCCCTGGGCGGCAGGCCGGGGCCATTGTCGGCCACCGCGATGGTCACCACCGCCCCGTCGCGCCAGCCCTGCACGGTGATGGCCGGCGGGATGTCATGGGCGGGCATGGCCAGCAGGGCCTGATGGGCATTGGTCACCAGGTTGGAGATGATGCGCAACAGCTGATCAGGATCGGCATCGGCCGCCAGCCCTTCCGGGACTTCGTTGCGCAAGGCCACCAGGTTGCCCTCGCGGTTGGGCAGGTGCTCGAAGACCTCATCGGCCAGCTTGCGCACCAGCACCGTCTGGCGCTTCGGCGGGGCTTCCCGGGCGCGGCCATACTTCAAGGTGCCGGCGCAAAAATCGATGGCCCGGTCCAAAGAAGCGATGAGCTTGGGGGCGAATTTCTTCACCGTCGGATCGTCCACCAGGGCTAAGCGGTCGGAGACCATCTGGGCCGCCATGAGCATGTTGCGCAATTCGTGGGAAATCTTGGAGACCGCCAGCCCCAGGGCGGCCAGGCGCGTTTTCTGCTTCAGCAGCCCGGCGGTCTGGCGTTGCATGCGCGCCAGCTGGCGCTCGGCGATGCCCAGCTCGTCGCGTCTGTTGGAGGGCTTGAGAATGCGCCCTTCGTCTTCCGGATTCTCGCCAAAGCGCACCATGGAAATGCTCAAGGCGCGGATCGGCCGGATGAGCAGCCAGTGAATGGCCAGATAGAGCAAGAAGGCCACCAGAACCGCCAGCCCGAGGGAATATTTCAGGATGATCAGGGAATGGTTCACCAGGGCCTTGAACAAGGGCCGCTCGTCCATGGCCAGCTCGATGAACTCGCCCTTCACGTTGGGCGGGGTATCGACCACCAGGATGATGCGCTTGCCGGAATGGGTCAGGGTATCGAAGGCGTCGCGGATGGTCTGAAACCACGAGATGCCGCGCAGATCGTAACGCGCCTCGGCCATCATCGGCATGTCGTCATGGAGGATGAGCTGGCGCGAGCCGTCGCGCTTGATGGCCACCACATGCACCCCGGCGGAGCGCAAAAGCTCGCGGCGCAGGTTGTCCGACAATTTCTGCTGCGGGGCAGCCTCCACCGCCAGCGAGGCCAGCTCGGCCATGCTCATGCGGGTCTTCAGCCAGGTGACGCGAAACCCGGCGATGGAGGGCAGGAAGATGAAGGTCACGCCAAGCAGGATGAAAACCATGGTCAGGGCCAGCACCTTGGCCGTCAGCGAGCGCAAGAGCGGCGGCCGCAATGGCCCTTGCGCGGCCCTTTCCTCTTCGCTGTGTCTGTCCGCTTCCATGTCCATGGCAAGCCGGTCCCTTGCGCCCCTTTCATGCCCCAGTCTACGCCACTTGTGCTGCCGGGCAAAGTCACGATTTTTCCTCTTCCGTCACGATGGCGCGCATGATGGCGGAAAAACGCCCTTTTCGCCTTTCGCCTTGCTTGCCTTGCGGGCCGGATCGTGCACAAATGCTTGCAAAAGGGCCCACGAAAACAGGAAAGGGGAAACGCATGTCCGACAAGATCAAGTATCTGCTCGACGAGGAGCACCTGCCGAAAAGCTGGTACAACATCGCCGCCGATCTGCCCAGGCCGCTGGAGCCGCCCTTGCATCCGGGCACCGGCCAGCCACTGGGGCCGGACGATCTGGCGCCATTGTTCCCCATGTCCCTGATCATGCAGGAGGTCAGCACCGAGCGCGAGATCGAAATCCCCAAGCCGGTGCGCGATGTCTACCGCCTGTGGCGGCCCTCGCCGCTCTACAGGGCGCGCAACCTGGAAAAGGCGCTCGATACCCCGGCCCACATCTATTACAAGTATGAAGGCGTTTCCCCCTCCGGCTCCCACAAGCCCAATACCTCGGTGGCCCAGGCCTTCTACAACGCCGAAGAGGGGGTGAAGAAGATTTCCACCGAGACCGGGGCCGGCCAGTGGGGCTCCTCCATGGCCTTTGCCGGGGCCCATTTCGGCATCGACGTGGAGGTCTTCATGGTCAAGGTCTCCTATGAGCAAAAGCCCTACCGGCGCAACATGATGGAGGTCTACGGGGCGCGCTGCCATGCCTCGCCAACCAATCTGACCAATTCCGGCCGCGCCGTGCTGGAGCGCGATCCGGACAGCCCCGGCTCGCTGGGCATCGCCATTTCCGAGGCGGTGGAGGTCGCCGCCACCCATGACGATACCAAATATGCCCTGGGCAGCGTGCTCAACCATGTGCTCCTGCACCAGACGGTGATCGGCCAGGAGGCCATGAAGCAGATGGAAATGGCCGGGGAATATCCCGATGTCGTTGTGGGCTGTGCCGGTGGCGGATCGAACTTCGCCGGCATCGCCTTTCCCTTCATCGGCGAGGGCCTGCGCGGCGGGCGCAAGGTGCGCGCCGTTGCCGTGGAGCCGGCCGCCTGCCCGACCATGACGCGCGGCAAGTATGCCTATGATTTCGGTGATACCGAGCATCTCACGCCGCTGATGAAGATGCACACCCTGGGCCATACCTTCATGCCGCCGGGCTTCCATGCCGGGGGCCTGCGCTATCACGCCATGGCGCCTTTGGTCTCGCATCTGGTGGAGCTCGGCGAGATCGAACCTAAAGCGGTCTATCAGAACCCCAGCTTCGAGGCCGGGGTGATGTTCGCCCGCGCGGAGGGCATCGTGCCCGCCCCGGAGAGCACCCATGCCATCCGCGGCGCCATCGACGAGGCCCTGGATGCCAGGGAGAAGGGCGAAGAGCGCGTCATCCTGTTCAACCTCTCCGGCCACGGCTTCCTCGATCTGTCGGCCTACGAGGCCTATTTCGCCGGCAAGCTGGAAGATTCCGATTACGACCCGGCCGCCCTCGAAGAGGCCCTGGCGCAATTGCCCAAGGTGGGCTAGCCGGAACTTCCCCCCGCAGGTGCCAAGGGCGCACGCCATGGGGACGGATGCGGGCAGCTCCCTTGCCGAAGGTGCAGAAAGGTTTTCCAGCCTGTAGAGCAGGCTGGAAAGCCTCTCCGCCGGGCTGCCTTG
>JALSNA010000329.1 GCA_026987255.1 Hyphomicrobiales bacterium
GATCTTGCCATCCTCTCCACCGGCCTGGCAAAAACAGCTTTTCGCAACCTCGAAGGCAGGCTTTTGCGGTTCATCGGCAATGCCGATGCAGCCATTGGCCCAGGTGCAGGCCGGGGTCAGATCCTCGCCATAGACCCAGGGGCCTTCTTGCGGCGCGGGGAAGTTCCAGGCCGTATAGGGTGGGGTTTTGTCATTGGCATTGATGGCGCCGCAACCGGGGGTGTAAACCTCCACATCGCCAAGCCAGCCGCTGGTCCGCGGCCCGCCGAAGCGCCCGTCATGATCGATGTAATAGGCGCTCCACGGCGGGGTGTTGAAATCGCGCACCGGGCGGGTGGGCATGCCTTGCAGCCCGGCCACGTCCAGTGGCCCGCCCTTGCGCAGCTTGCCGGCCAGGGCGGGGTTGTCGCGCAGAGCCTCGCCGGTGACCCACAGCGAGGCCTGGCAGACCTTGCGGTTGATGCGCCCGCGCGGCGTATAGCCATAGCCAAGGGCGATGCCGCCATTGGTGTTGCGGTAGCCGCCGCGAAAACCCACGGCATATTCCTCCGGCTGGGCGATCCAGCGCGAGGGGGTGCGCGGATCGTCCGGAACTTCCGGCCAATAGCGCAGGACGCGCGCCGCCCCGGTGCGGGCAAGGGCGGTATAGTCGAAGCGCCCCTTCTGCCGCCCGCGCTGGGCCAGGATCATCGCCCCTTCGGCGGTGAAGGCCATGTCGGAAATCTCGTCACGGGTGCCTTCGGCAGGCAGGGTCAGCTCAAGGCGGGCATCGGCCAGAAAGGCCCCGGTGCGCGCATCCAGGCCCACCGACCACACCTGCGGAAAGGCGCTTGCCTCACCGCGCGCCACGGCATAGAAGAGCCGCCCGCCATGCACCGCCAGGCCCCATACCCGCCTCTTTGGCGCCGCATAGCCCCAGGTGCCGGGATCCTCGCTGTCGAAACCGGCCGAGGTGATGTCCAGCCGGTTGACCGGATCGAAGGGCACGGGCGCAAGACCGGCGGCGGCGCGCCCCGCCGTCCCGTGATCGAAGACGCCAAGCTCGCGTCCGGAGAGATCGAAGCGGTGGATCATGCCGGTGTCGCGGTCGGAAACGAAGAGCTGCCTGTGGGCGCGGTCATAGGCGATGTTGCCCAGCGCCGGGCCGGAATTGGGCGCGCCATTGAGGGTGACGTTGGCGAACAGGCTGATGCGCCCGGTTTGCCCGTCCAGCTTCCAGATGGAGCCCGGTCCGGCATCGGGAGAGGGCCCCCACTGGCCGGGCATGAAGACGGCGCCGGGCTGGCCGGTGCGGCCATGTTCGGGCCTGCCGTCGCCATCGGTATCGGGAATGGCGATGTGGATGCCGAAGGCCGATGTGGCGGTGAAATAGACATTGGGCCGGGGCGCATCGTCGATGGCGATGCCGAAGACCAGCCCGGTTTCGCCCGCCTTGACGGTGCGCCGCAGCGGCGCGCGCCAGACCCGCCCATCCCAGACGAAACCGGGAGAGCCCAGGGCGCGGATGCGCACACTTGCACCGGCAAGATCGATGAAGGCCTTTTCCGCCGGAACCGGCCCTTGCCGGGCCTGAAGGGGGCGGGTATCGGCAATGCCGGGGAAGCCCGAAACGATGGCGTCTCCTCCCTGAAGAGAGCCGGATCCGGCCAGCGCGGAGATGGCCCCGCACGCCAGCAGGCCCAAGACGGCCAGCAGGCCGCTTGCTGTTTTTTTCATATTAAAGACGTAGCCTCTTCGTTCGCTTTCGCCCCCACTCGCAATGCGAAAACGCAAGCCGCGAAAATAATGGCAACTCACCATAGCGTCAAGAGCAATTGAAAATTATTTGCAACTTTGACGCAGGAGAGCAGTCCAGACAGTTGGACGGTGGATTCCATTGCCAAGTGTAACAGCTGGACTTCTTATGGGTTCATCTTGACTGGGTGAAGTCGAAGGTTCTCCAAATAAGCGACAGGACTGCTCTTGTCTGGAGACAAAAAATAGAAACGGCATGATCCATTATGCCGGACTTGATGTATCTTTGGGACACCCTGACGTGTGTGTTGCAGGTGAAAGTTGCAACGTGGAACTTGAAAAGATGGTTCCCAGCGATCCGGACGCCATTGCCCACTGGGGGTCTTGAAAAACCCTTGCGCGCCCATCCTTCCCCTGCCTCCCGATCATGGGACACTACGGGTGGTTGGCTG
>JALSNA010000330.1 GCA_026987255.1 Hyphomicrobiales bacterium
GGTTTGTCTTGAGCGCCATGAAAGGGTGAAGCCGATGCGGGTCAGGTTGGGTTTGCGGCTGCTGGTGCTGGCGGTGATGGCGGCTGTCTTTGCGCCGGGGGGTGCCGTGCGGGCGCAGAGCGATCAGTGGAATGCGCTCTATGACCGCATCATCCGCCTGGAGCACGAGGTAAAGTCCCTGCGCGCCTCGGGCGGCGCACTTGCCGCCCGTTCCGGCGGCAATGCCAGTGAAAGGCGGTTGCGCGCCCTTGAAGCCGAAGTCAACGATCTGCGCCGTCAGATGAATGCGCGCCTGTCGCGCATGGATGCCCGTCTGCGCAAGCTGGAAAGGGCACGCGCAAGGGGGGCCATGCGGCCCTTGCCCGCCGCGCCGCGCGGGCGCGCCGTGGCCCGGCGTGCTCCCGCCGCTCCCCGGCCGGGCCTTGATGCACCGGCGGGGCCGGAACTTTCCGTGGAGCTCGATGCGCCGGATAACGAGCAGGTGCTGGGGCACTTGCGCACCGATGGGGCGGGCAATCCAGGGCCGGTGCGGCCTGCTCCCGCCCCGGCCACCCCGGCCTATCCGCCGCTATCGGGTGGCGCGCGCCCCCTGCCCGGCGCACCCGGCCTGGATGTTGGCAATGGGGATTTGCCGCCGCTTGCGCCCGGCGCGGTGCAGGCCGCGCCGCTGGATGCGCCCGGCTCCGGCGCGGGCACGGCGGCGGCCGATATCGGCGCGGATGCCCTGCTGAAGCGGGCGCGGGACAATTTCCTGGCGCGGCGTTTCGGTCTGGCGCAGGCCAGCTATCGCACCTTCCTGTCGCGTTATCCGCGCCATGCCAAGGCGGCGGAGGCGCAGTTCGAGCTTGGGGAGACCCATTACGTGCAGGGCCATTACAAGGATGCCGGCAAGGCCTATGTGGAGACCTACAGGAAATGGCCGCGCAGCAAGGTTGCTCCACAGGCGCTGCTGCGGCTGGGCATGAGCCTGAAGAGACTTGGCCAGGGCAAGCAGGCCTGCCGGGCATGGAAGCTGCTGAAATCGCGCTATCCGTCCTCGGCGGCGGCGCGCAAGGGTGCCCGGCGCGAGATGAAGCGCGCCCGGTGCCGGGGATGATGCGGCATGGCTGAGGCCAGGCCGGTCAGCGAAGAGGAGGCGCGGGCGCTTTTTGCCTGTTTTCGGGATCGCGATCATGTGGCGCTGGCGGTGTCCGGCGGCTCCGATTCGCTGGCATTGATGCATCTGGCCGCCAGGTGGGCAAGACAGGCGCCCAAGGCTCCGCGCCTGAGTGTTCTTTCCGTCGATCATGGCCTGCGGCCGCAAGCGGCGGCGGAAGCCGGAGAGGTCTGCCGTCTGGCGCGGGGTTTGGGCCTTGCCGCCGACGTGTTGCGCTGGCAGGGAGACAAGCCGGACAGTGGCATCCAGGCGGCGGCGCGGGCGGCGCGCTATGGGCTCCTGGGGGCGTGGTGCGCGGAGCATGGAGCGGCCCTGGCGGTGGCCCACACGCGCGAGGACCAGGCCGAAACCGTGCTCATGCGTCTGATGCGCGGCTCCGGGCTGGATGGGCTTTGCGGCATGGCGGACGAAAGCCGGGTTCCTTTCATGGCTGCCCATGTGCCGCTGCTGCGGCCCTTGCTGGATGTGCCGCGGGCGCGCCTGCGGGCCAGCCTGCGGGCGGCCGGTCTGGCCTGGGTGGAGGATCCCTCCAATGACGATGTGGCTTATGAGCGGGTGCGCCTGCGCAAGGCGCTGGGAGAGCTGGGGCTGGATGTGGAGGCGCTGGGGCGTTCGGCAAGGCGGCTGCAACGGGCGCGCGCGGCGCTGAACGAGATTCGCGATGGCTGGCTGGCGGCGCATTTCACCTGCCATGGGCATGGCTGGGGGGCTTTCTCCCTTGCTGCCCTGCTGATGCAGCCGCGGGACATCCGCCTGCGGATACTGCATTTTGCCGCGGCCACTTTCGGGCCGGGCGGCCATGTGAATCTGGCCGGGCTGGAGCGTCTGGAGGGCTGGCTGAGCGGCGGGACAGGGCGGGCGCGGGTGTTCGGCGGCGTGCGCTTCGTGCGCCGCAAGGCGGCCCTCGTGGCCGGGCGCGAGCCGGGGCGGATTGCCGCGCGGGCGATACTTGCTCCGGAAGCGCCGGGCGCCCTGTGGGATGGGCGTTTCCATGTCGAGGCGGCAGGCCTTGCGGCCGCGGTGGAG
>JALSNA010000331.1 GCA_026987255.1 Hyphomicrobiales bacterium
TTCATGCTTCATCCCGGAGCCTTTTCGCCCTTGCCAATACCTTCAAGTATTGCCTGCGGACGAAAAGACACCGGGATTTTGCCTGAATCCTGCATCTGCCATCCCTCTTTATGGGTCTACGCCCTAAGAGGCCTGGCCATTGCCCTTTAGGCCCCATTGCGGCCAAAATCCGCCGTCAAAAAGCCGCCATGCCGGTTTCAGCCCGGTGCTGGACGCAACCGCCCCAAAGGACGTAATCTGCCGCCATGAAGATGATTCGCATATCCGCCACCTTTGTGCTCGCCACTGCCCTTGGCGCGGCCGCCGCCCTGGCACAAGAGCCGGTTCCGGCCGGAAAGTTCGGTGACTGGACGGCCTATTCCTACAAGACCAAAAAGGGGCCGGTGTGCTACATCGTCTCGCAGCCGGTGAAATCCACCGCCTCGCGCAAGAACATCAAGCGCGATCCGGCCTTCTTCATCGTCACCCACCGCCCCGGCGACAAGGTGAAAGGCGAGGTCAACACCATCATCGGCTATACCTTCCGCAAGAATGCGCCGGTCAAACTGCGCATCGACGCCACCGATTTCATCCTTTATCCATCCGGCGACGGCGCCTGGAGCGAAGGGGCCGCCACCGATCACAAGATCACCGCCGCCATGAAGGCGGGCCGGGTCATGGTCGTCACCGGCATATCGGCGCGCGGCACCAAAACGGTGGACACCTATTCCCTCTCCGGGGTCACCGCGGCGCTGAAAAAGATCGGCGAGCTTTGCAAAGTCCGCTGATCCGGCCCATACTGCGGCGGCAAGTTCGATCACCCCTTTGCAGGACCCCAGCACCTTTGCACATGGAAAAGCACATGGATACCCGCATGCCCCTGACCGGGCTGGACAGGGCCGCCCTGGCGGACATCCTGGCAAGGGCAGGCGTGCCCGAGCGCCAAAGGCGCATGCGCGCCCAGCAGATCTGGCGCTGGATATACAATCGCGGCGTTACCGATTTTGGCCGCATGACCAATATCGCCAAGCCGCTGCGCGCCACCTTTGCGCAGCATTTCACCATTGCCCGCCCGCAGGTGGTGTCGCGCCAGATCTCGCGCGATGGCACCCGCAAGTGGCTGTTGCGCTTTGCCCCCGATGACCATGGCCAGAGCCATGAGGCGGAGGTGGTCTACATCCCGGAAGAGGATCGCGGCACCCTGTGCATCTCCTCGCAGGTGGGCTGCACGCTCAACTGCACCTTCTGCCATACCGGCACCCAGAAAATGGTGCGCAACCTGACGGCCGGAGAAATCGTCGCCCAGGTGCTCACCGCCCGCGACGATCTGGGAGACTGGCCCGATGCCATGGCGGCCAACCCCGATGCGCCGGCTTCTGGCCGCTTCATCACCAACGTGGTGCTCATGGGCATGGGCGAGCCGCTTTACAACTTCGACAACGTCAAGGCGGCCTGCGACATCATATCCGACGGCGAGGGCATTTCCCTCTCGAAGCGCCGCATCACCCTGTCCACCGCCGGAGTCGTGCCGCAAATCCCCCGCGCCGGGGAGCAAATGGGCGTCATGCTGGCCATTTCCCTGCACGCCACCACCGACGAGGTGCGCAATCAACTGGTGCCGCTGAACCGGAAATACCCCATCCGCGAGGTGCTGGAGGCCTGCCGCAACTATCCCGGCCTGTCCAATGCCCGGCGCATCACCTTCGAATATGTCATGCTCAAGGGCATCAACGATTCACCCGCCGATGCAAGGCGGCTGGTCAATCTGCTGCGCGGCATCCCCGCCAAGGTCAATCTCATTCCCTTCAACCCCTGGCCGGGCAGCCCCTATGAATGTTCGGACTGGGATACCATCGAGCGCTTCGCCGCCATCGTCAACCGCGCCGGCTATGCCTCTCCGGTGCGCAGCCCGCGCGGGCGCGACATCATGGCCGCCTGCGGCCAGCTCAAGTCGGCCTCCGAACGCCTGCGGGCAAGACAACGCAAGGCCGCGGCGCAAGATGCGCCACAGGCATGACGATCACTCAAGGGCTTGCAAGAACAGCCCTTCCCACAACAGTTCTGTCAATGTTCATATGAAGTCGGACGTGAAGAAAAGTTTTCCAGCCTGCCTGGCAGGCTGGAAATACTTTTCTTCAGGAAAAACAAGGCGTCCTGCTGACTTGGGGCGGCCCGGCGTCAGCAGGACATCATTTTTGGCCCC
>JALSNA010000332.1 GCA_026987255.1 Hyphomicrobiales bacterium
CGCCGCCGCCACCGTGGCCGATTTCTCGAAGATCGAAGGCTGAGCCGTCCTTCCGGGAGGTTACGCAGCGGGGGCAGCCAGGGTCTGGCGCAAATCGCGCGGGGCGCTGGCGGCCCAGGTGTCCAGATCCACCGCTTTGGCAAGGAAATCCGCCCATGGATCGGGGCCGCACAGCCTTTGTGCCGCATTGGCAATGGTCCACTGGCGCGGATGGATGCCTTGCGTCATCTCATCCCACGACAGGGGCATGGCCACCGGCGCGCCGGAGCGGGCGCGGGTGGAGTAGGGAGCCACGGCCGTCTGGGCATAGGCATTGCGCCAGATGTCGATGAGGATGCGCCCCTTGCGCTGCTCCTTGCGCGGGGTGAGGGTGAGCTTCTGCGGGCTTTCGGCAATGACCCGCCTGGCGATGGCGCGCGCCAGGGCGCGGGTGGCATCGAAGGAGCGGGTGGGCCGCAGGGGCACGGTGACATGAAAACCGCGCGAGCCTGTGGTCTTGACGAAAACCGGCAGCCCCAGAGCGGCCAGGGCATCACGCAGCCGCCAGGCGGCCTGGCGCACCTCATCGGTGAAATCGCCCGGCGGATCGAGATCGAAAATCATCATGTCGGCAAGATCGGGCGCGCCCGCCCGCGCCAGCGAGGCATGGATTTCCAGCGCCCCGATATTGACCAGAAAGACCAGGGCGGCGGGCGAATCGGCCACCACCTCGCGGACCATCAGATGCGGGGCGCTCTTCATCGGGATGTCTGCCGTCTTCAGCCAGCGCGGAAACCATTCCTGGGCGCGCCTTTGATAGAAGCCGCCTCCGCCCAGGCCGCGCGGATAGCGGTGAATGGTCACCGGGCGGTCCATCAGCAAGGGGCCCATGCGCGGCCAGACGGCCTGGTAATGGGCCGCCAGATCGGCCTTGGTGATGCCGTCCCTGGGATAGAGCACCTTGTCCGCATGGGTGAAGGGCACATCCTTGTCCCCCACGCGCAAGGTCGAGGCCGCTTTGCTCATGATGGCTCCTTTCGCCGCGCAGGATGCATGGGCATCAAGCATTTGGCAACCCTGCCTGCGCATTGTTCGCATCTTGCGCGGCGTCATCAACGAAATATCAGCCTTGCGCTGCCAGGATACGGAGAGGTTGCACGGCAGAAAGGCGCATGGGCATGTCCGCGAAAGGCAAGGGACCGGAATCATCGCAGGAGAGCTGGATGTCCTCGCTCTTTGGCCTGTCGGTCATCGGCGTGGCCCTGGCCGCCTTCGTCTCCGTCGTGCTGCTGGTTCAGGCCAGCGGCCTTCAGGGGGGCTTGCGCAAGGTCTTCATCCTCTTTGCCGTTCTGCTCATGGGCTATGCCGCCCTGGCGCTGGTGCAGGCCTGGCGGCTGGCGCGCCGCCGCATGGCCGGCATGCGCGAGACCCTGAGGGAGCTGGAGCGGGCGCGCAACCGCGCCGAGGAGGCCAGCCAGGAGAAAAGCCGCCTGCTGGCCGCCATCACCCATGAGCTGCGCACGCCGATGAACGGCGTCATCGGCATGGCCGGATTGCTGCGCGACACGCCGCTGACCAAGGAGCAGGCCTCCTATGTGCGGGCCATCGAGAGCTCCGGGCGCGCCCTTCTGTCGATCATCGATGAATTGCTCGATTCCTCGCGCCTGGAAGCGGGGGAGTTCGAGATCGAGCAGGCCCCCTTCGATCTGGCGCGGATGGTGGAGGAGACCGCCGAGCTGCTCAGCCCGCGCGCTCATGCCCGGGACATCGACCTGGCCTGCTTCATCGATCCGGCCCTGCCGGACATGGTGGCCGCGGATGCCGCGCGCATCCGCCAGGTGCTGCTCAACCTGGCCGGCAACGCCATCAAGTTCACCGACGAAGGCGGAGTCTACATCAAGGTTTCCGCCGCTGGCGAAGGCCGGGTGCTGTTCGAGGTCATGGATACCGGCATCGGCATTGCCCAGGACGAACAGCAGCGCATTTTCCACCCTTATCAGCAGGCCGGAGACAAATCCCGCCGCGCCAAGGGCACCGGCCTTGGCCTGACCATATCGAAACGCCTGGTGGAGCGCATGGGCGGGAAGCTGGAGCTGACCAGCGCGCAGGGCAAGGGCTCTGTGTTCAGCTTCACCCTGCCCCTTCAGGCGGTGCGGGAGGGACAGGAAAAGGCCGCGCGGCCCTGCCTGTGTGGAGC
>JALSNA010000333.1 GCA_026987255.1 Hyphomicrobiales bacterium
TCACTTGGCCTTGACGGCGATCTTCTTGGCCTTTTTCTCTTCCATCTTCTTGGGCACGAAGACCTTCAGCACGCCCTTGTCGAAGCTGGCCTCGATCTTGTCCTCGTCGGCCTCCCAGGGCAGGTTGAAGCGGCGCAGGAAGGTGCCGTATACGCGCTCGGCAATGTGATATTTCACCTTGCCTTCCTTGTCCTTGTCGTCCACTTCCTTCATCTCCTTGCGCTCGGCCTTGAGGGTCAGCACCCCGTCATCGAGCTCCACGGAGACATCTTCGGGATCGACGCCGGGCAGATCGGCCTCGATGGTCAGGCCCTTGTCATCTTCCTTGACCTCCACCGCCGGGGCGAAGAAGCCGTTTTCGGCCACGTCGGGAGCAGCCGGCAGGCTGCGCGCAAAGGCGTCCAGCACGTTTTCCATCTCGCGCTGCATGGCGGTGAAGGGATCCAGGCCACGGCGGGCGGGGGCATAGGAACGGCCAAAGGGAACCACGTATCTCATCTGTCTGTCCTCCTGATTGATAAGGAATTTCGTCCTGTCTGCCCAAGATGTAGGAGGCATTCGCGCCGTTTCAAGATCCTGTCAGGGGGGCCTTGAAAAAACGCTTGCGCGTCCATCCTCACCCCCTGCCAGTCACCCCGATCATGGGCCGCCACGGGTGGTTGGCAGGGGGTGAGGATGGTCCATCAGAGATGCCCAAAGGGTCATTTTTCCATTGGCCGATGGCGGTGGAGGCCCTATGCTGAAAGCTGCGCAGTGCAAACTGAAAACGCGCTCACGCCACATGCCAACCGGGGGTGGGGCGCCAAGGAGGGAGAGATTCCATGATGATGCGTCTGATGACCTTGTGCCTGGCCTGGGTGATGCTGGCCGCAGCGCCCGCCACCCTTTTCGCCAAACCCGCCGAGCCGGCCATCGTCAAGCTCATCCTCGATACCTTCGAGAGCAAATACGGCCAGCGCCCCACCTACGAGGCCATGGAACAGACCGGCGGCGCCATCACGCTGCGCCGGTTCTCCTTCATCGCTGGCGAGCAGGGGGCGGACAATGCCCCTTACGCCGTGGCGCAAAGCCTGGTGCTGGAGAATCCCACCGTGGACGATACCGGCCTGCACCATCTGGCGAGCCTGGAATTGAAAGCGCTGCACGTCGAAGAGCGCGGCGGCGGCAAGGGCCTGCAGGTGGATATCCCCCTTCTGGTCATGGAGGATGTCTCCATCCTGCCGCCCGAAGCGGCCAGGAACCCCATCGAAAAGCTCACCGCCGGGGCCTTCCTGGCGGCCAGAACGCAGATCGGCGAGATTCGTTTCAGCAAGCCGGGCAATCCCCCGCTCACCCTGCGCGGATTTCGCTACGACTGGCAGGGCGACAGGCGCACCAGCGCGGGCAAGGGCACCTTCGATCTTGGCAAGCTGGCCATTCCGGCATCGCTCCTGTCTGGCAAGACAGGCAACGATCCGCTCAAGGAGCTTGGCTATGACGAACTGGTGTTCACAGGCTCCGGCAATTACGATGCCTCCTGGGACGACGAGCAGAAGATGCATCTGGATTTGACCTTCCGCCTGGGGGCGGAAAAGGCCGGATTTCAGGAATTCGCCATTACCGGCCTGGCCATTCCGCTAGGGTTGCTGGAGAAGCTCAGCGACATGAAAAAGCAAAAGGAGCTGGGCGATGCCCTGGACAAGGATCCGGCCGCGGCCATGGCCCTGGCGGATGGCCTCACCTTGCGCGGGCTGAAGCTGTCCTGGATCGACCGGTCCCTGACCAGCCGCTTGCTGGAGATGAACGCCAGGAAGAAGGGCATCTCGCGCCAGGCCTATATCGAGACCTTGCTGGCCTATCCGCAAATCCTGCTCATGCAGCTGGGCCTGCCCAGGCTGGCCGCCGAGGCCACCCCGCAGCTGCGCGCCTTCCTGATGAATCCGAAATCGCTTTCCATCTCGGTGCATGCCCAGGCCCCCATGGACCTGAAAACCCTCATGACCCTGATGGCCGATCCGGCCGGGCTGGTGGAGACGCTCAACCTCAAGGTCGAGGCCAACAAGGAGGACTAGGGTCAGGACTCATAAAGAGGGATGGTGGATGCAGGATTCAGGCAAAATCCCGGTGTCTTTTCGTCCGCAGGCAATACCTTGAAGGTATTGGCAAGGGCGAAAAGGCTCCGGGATGAAGCATG
>JALSNA010000334.1 GCA_026987255.1 Hyphomicrobiales bacterium
TGGGTGGTTGGGCGGGGGCGCGGGCCGGAGCGACGCACTTCCATGCAAAAATGCGGGAGCGGGCCGGAACGACGCACTTCCATGCAAAAATCCAGGAGCGGACTGCCGCGAGTGCATGAACTTTGTTCATGCACACAACCAAAAGAGAGAAAAACCAAAAACACCGTCATCCCCGCGAAAGCGGGGATCCAGAGCACGTTGCCATCTGGCCAAGGCAGTTGACGATTTTCCCCTTTGGTTTCAGTCTATTACATATAATTTGGGTGAATCCGTTTCGAAAGGTGCGATGGATCCCCGCTTTCGCGGGGATGACGAGGAGGCGGGGATGACGGAAGAGATTGGTTTTTAGCACGGTTCTCGAACGCCAGCACCTTCAAGGGAAAGCCGCCATCGCCAGGGACGCGGTGAAATGATCATTGCGCCGCCTGCACCGCCTGTGTTCCACCCAGCAGGGTTTCGTGCCCCGGCTGCGGATGGCGCGGGATGAGCAGGGCCAGCACCAGCGAGACAAGGGCAATGCCCGCCCCGAGCAGAAACACCGCCGCCGGGCTTTTCAGCCAGATCAGCCCGAAGATCACCGGAATGACCACCGCCGCTATATGGTTGATGGAAAAGGCCACCCCGGCGGTGGGGGCTATGTCCTTCGGATCGGCGATTTTCTGGAAATAGGTCTTCAGGGCGATGGCCCAGGAGAAGAAGGCGTGGTCGAGCACATAGAGCACCGCCGCAATCAAGGGATCGTTGACCAGGGCATAGCCGGCGAAAATGGCGATCAATCCGAGATATTCGATGATCAGCGCCTTGCGCTCGCCAAAGCGGCCCACCATGGCCCCCACCTTGGGCAGCAGCCAGACGTTGAGCAGGGCATTGATGAAGAACAGCGCGGCAATGCCGGAGACCGAATAGTGGAACTTCTCGACCATGAGAAACCCGGCGAAAACGACGAAGATCTGGCGGCGCGCCCCGGCCAGGAAGGTCAGGAGGTAATAGAGCCAGTAGCGCGGCCGCAAGAACAGGTGCCGGTGCTGGATGACCTCGGCCTCGAACCGCGGGAAGGTCAGCCACAGATAGATGGCGATGGCCACCGTCACGCCGCCGCCAAGCAGATAGATGGCGGTGAAATCGGCGCCAAACACCTTGCGCAGGCCATAGACCACCACATAGGTGGCGATGGAGGCCGCCGAGGCCGCCCCGGCGATGCGCCCGATCTGGGCCGGGGCCTGGGCCTTCTTCAGCCATTGCAGGGCCAGGGACTGGTTCATGGTCTCGTAATAGTGAAAGCCGAAGCTCATCAGCACGGTGGCGGCATAAAACCCGTAGGCGAAGGGCACAAATCCGGTCATCGCCGCGGCCGCGCCCATGAGCAAGAGCGCGGACAGCGCAAAAGTCTGCTCGCGCACGATGAGCAGCCAGGCGGCGGCGGTGAAGGCCAGAAGGCCGGGAATCTCGCGCAGCGATTGCAGGATGCCGATTTCGCGGCCGGTGAAATGCACCCGCTCGATGGCGAAATTGTTCAGCAAGGTGCCCCAGGTGGCGAAGGCCACCGCATTGGCCACCGCCATGAGCATGAGAAACATCACCGGCGAGCGCCAGCCTGTGCTGTCCGCGAGCTTGATGGTCCGGCGCGCCATGAAAGACCTCTCCCTGGAAAAGGCCCGCCCCGTCAGGCCCCTTGAATCGACATGTCAGGAAATATCACTAACACATGGCCCGGCAAGCGCAAATCGGCAATTTGCGCCCTTTTCATCCCATGGCGATCCAGGCCCCGGCCAGGGCGGCGGGCAAGGCGCAGGCCCCCCACAGCCATTCGGCCCAGCGCGGCAGCACCGGATTGCGCATCTCCGCCGCCATGCTCACCGCCACCGCGACCGCGCCCATGATGAAGACATTGAGATACTCAGCACCTTGCGCCTGGCGGGCGGTGACATATCCGGCCAGGGCGCTGACCATGAGCAAAAGCACCACCAGGGCGAAGAAAAACCGCGTCTCGGAAATGTTCTCCAGATAATAGCGGGCGAACTCCTCGTCCGTCATTTCCGGCGTATGGGCCTCCTTATCGGCGGCAATGGCCGCCCCGGTGGCCACCGCCAGAAACACCCCGATGGCAAACCCCAGGCCCAGCGCCACCACCAGGCCCCAGAAAATGGCTGAAAAATCCAACTGATTCATGC
>JALSNA010000335.1 GCA_026987255.1 Hyphomicrobiales bacterium
CGGGCAGGCGCGCATCCGCCATGCGCGGCAGCGCCGTCAGCGGCGGCTCATGCAGCAAGGCGGCCAGACGCAGGGCGGCGATGAGCAAAAACAGCGCCGAGGCCAGGGCGAAGGCCGCCAGAGCCGCCGCCTGTGGCGCGGCCCAGCCCGCGGCCGCAATTGCTGCGGCGAGCAGGCCGAGGACCAGGGCCTGAGGAGGGCTGAAGCGTTCACGGGCCGAAAGGTGCGGCATGGCATCATGCAAACCGCTGCTGGCCTGGCTGGCCAGAGCATCGGCGCAGACGGCCTGCAGCGCGGCGGTGAAGGCGCGCGGCGGGATGCGCCACATGACCTGCCAGCCGCACTGGATGGCCATGCGCATGGCCATGGTATCGGCAACGGCACACAGAACCATGCCGCCCTGGCTGGCCACCGGCACCATGCGCAAGCGCATGATGGCCCGCAGGGCGGGCGGGCCGAGGCGCGCCAGGGCGGCTTTCAATCCATCCCCGGACAAGGCCGGCAGGGTCTTGAATTCGGCACGGGCGGCGGGGCCGCCGGGCACAAACGCAATGGACATGGCTACCTGAAACTCCCCAAGCGGCTTGCTCCGCGCTGGCCTGTCAGAGTATGAAGGGATTGCGGAGACAGCCTGAGGGCTATTGCAAGGCCATGCACGCGAACCGTGCAATGGATGAATGACCATAGGGCACAGGAGTTTCGGGGAATTTCATGCGCGCTTTGCAATCTAGGATGAGTCGGGCGGTGGAAAAAATCTCTCAACGCTTGATTCTTTCTTGCCGCTCCATTCATGCGTGCAAATCTTTCCCGGTCCGTCTTCTTGGCCTTGTCTGCGTGGCGGGGCTGTTTTCAGGCGCGTTGAGCGGCATGAGCGCCGCCCAGCCGCCGCTGTTCCGTCACGTGGACGCGGCGCTGGCGGGGGTGACGATCAAGCCGGTCAAGACATTGCGCTTTCTGGTCAGCGATGACTTTCCGCCCTTTGCCTACCGCAATGCGGCCGGTGCGCTGAGCGGCTATTCCATCGCCGTGGCGCAGGCCATCTGCGCGGAGGCGCGCATCCGCTGCACTTTCGTGATCCGCCCCTGGGAGCAGTTGCGCAGCGCCCTTCTGGCGGGCCGGGGAGACGTCATCGCGGGGGGCATGCGCATGGATTCCGCGGCCTTTGCGAAAATGGACTTCACCCGGCCCTATCTGAAAGCCATGGGGCGTTTCGCGGCCCGCAAGCCCTCGCCGCTCAGCGCCACGGACGCCGGGGCGCTGGCGGGCAGGCGCATCGGCGTCATCAAGGGCTCCATTCATGCCAGATGGATTCGCGCCCATTATACCCGCTCGCGCATCCAGCCCTATGACACCCTGGCAAAGGCGCGCGAGGCGCTGCGCACGGCGCGCATCGATGCCTTTTTCGATGACTGGCTGCGCATGGCCTATTGGGTCTCCGGGCGGGCCTCGCGGGATTGCTGCCAGCTGCTGCCCGGCTGGTTCGTGGAGCGCGATTTTGCCTGGAACGATCTGGCCATGGCGGTCAGGCGCGGCAACGACAATCTGCGCCAGCTGCTGGATCAGAAAATGGATGCCCTGCAGGCAGACGGGCGGCTGGCGGCGCTGGCGGCGCGGTTCTTGCCCTTCGGCGCGGCGGAGGCGAAAAGATGACCTCCGGCTGGCTCATCGACGGAGAGCAAAAGGCCCGTCCCCTGCTGATCCTGGCGCACGGGGCCGGGGCGGGGATGGACACGCCCTTCATGACCTTCATGGCCCGCGCCATTGCCGCGGGCGGGGTGCGGGTGGCGCGCTTCGAATTCGGCTACATGCGCAAAAGGCGCGAAACCGGCAAGCGCACTCCACCGCCCAGGGCCGAAAGGCTGATGGGCGAATATGAAGCGCGCATCGCGCAATGGCGGGAGCAGGCGCCGGTGTTCATCGGCGGCAAGTCCATGGGCGGGCGCATCGCCTCCATGCTGGCCGATGGGCTGGGCGCGGATGGGCTGGTGGCCGGGCTGGTCTGCCTGGGCTATCCCTTCCATCCGCCCGGACGGCCGCAAAAGACCCGCACCGCGCACCTTGAAACCCTGCGCACCGCGGCCCTCATCTGCCAGGGCGAGCGCGACCCCTTCGGCAGCCGTCAGGATGTTTCGGGCTATGCCCTGCCGCCCGCCATCACCCTGCACTGGGCGGCCGATGGCAACCACGACCTGAAGCCAAGGGTGAAAAGCGGCCACACCTGGGAAGGCAACATGTTAGCGGCGGCCAGGGCCGTGGTCGATTTCATACATGCCAAGGCCAATGAAGAAATTTCCTAGAAAAACTTATATGCATTACTTAAATAATCATACCACATTGATTCAAATGGCTTATATATAAATATATATTATAACTTTTCTATTGATATTTAATGTATAGTTCGTTTTGATATAATAATATTATAAATTGACATTAATGTCTAAATTTGATATATTTCCTTAGTTCAATTTCTCGGGAGGGCAAGGTGCTATGCATAATCATATAAATAAATATATTGATATTAAATATTTTTTAGATATTATTAAATATAGGAGAATAACTCTTACAAACATTGACAATTGGGATGATAAAAACGATGTGTATTCTATAAAGAAATATATTATTGCGAAAAAAGCGAAAACTGCATTAGCCTCATGCTTTACTCAAAAATCTGACAAATACCATTTCTGGAAAACGTATACCAATTGTGATCAAGGAGTCAGAATAACGTTTAACAAATCTCGTATTTTAGACAATTTGAATAATATCTCTGATATACATTATTCAGATGTTAAGTATTGTATAATAAAGAACTTAAAAAATGTATCAGAAGATGACCTGCCTTTTTTAAAAAGGAGGCATTATAGTGATGAAAAAGAATTCAGAATAATAAAATTATTTCATGATGATGTTGTTGCTAATTTATTTTATATAAATATTGATATTGATGCAATAGAAGAGATTGTATTCAATCCTTGGATCAATGATATCATGTACGATGAATTTAAGAGTATTATAAAATACAAGTATGGATTAAATCGTGTTGAAATATTAAAAACAGGAATTATTGACTTCAAATATTGGAAGAATGCCATAGATAATATAAGATAACATTATACTCATTCAGGCAGTTATTTGCTACGCTTAAGTGGGCGACCAAGAGCTTCAGGCGGCGGCGAAAGCGGCCAGCTTGCGCAGGTAGGCGTCGCAGGCGTCGAGCTGGGCGATGTCCACGTATTCATCGGGGCGGTGGGCCTGTTCTATGCTGCCCGGGCCGCAGATGACGGCGGCCATTCCGGCGCGCTGGAAGAGCCCCGCCTCGGTGCCATAGGAGACGCGCAGGCAGCCGTTGGCGCCGGCGAAACGCATGGCCAGGCGGGCGGCGGGCGAATCTTCCTCGTGCGCCAGGCCGGGCACGGCGTTGACCACCTCGGTGGTGATCCCGGCCTGAGGGGCCACCTTTTTCATCTCCGGCTCCAGTTTCTGGCGCGCAAAGCGGCGCACTTTCTGCACGATGACGCCGAATTCGGCATCGGGCATGAGGCGGGTTTCCCAGTCGATGGCGCAATCTTGCGGAATGATGTTCTTGGCCGTGCCGCCGGAGACCAGGCCTATGTTGACCGTCGTGTAGGGCGGCACGAAGCCCGAATCGGGATCGGCCCTGTCCCGCTCATCGGCGGCGATGCGGTTGATTTCGGCAATGATCTCCCCGGCGGCCATGATGGCGTTGACCCCCAGATGGGTGCAGCTGGAATGGGCCGGATGGCCGCGCACTTCGGTGCGCATGACCTCGATGCCCTTGTGGGCGGTGACCACGTTCATGCTGGTGGGCTCGCCGACGAAGACCGCCTCCACCGGCGGGACGTTCTCCTTCAGCCAGGAAATCATCGGCCGCACCCCGGTGCAGCCCACCTCCTCGTCACAGGAGAAGGCCAGGATCACGGGCCGTTTCAGATCCATTTCCGCAAGCTGGGGCACCAGCGCCAGGGCACTGGCCAGATAGCCCTTCATGTCGCAGGTTCCGCGGCCATAGGCGCGTCCTTGCCGCGCCTCCAGGCGCAGGGCGAAGGGATCGGATGTCCACTCCTGGCCATCGACGGGCACCACGTCGGTGTGGCCGGAAATCACCAGCCCGCCCTCCACCCTGGGGCCGATGACGGCCACCAGGTTGGCCTTTTCGGGGCCGAAGTCCACACGCACCGAATCGATGCCGAACCCGGCCAGCCAGTCCTGCATGAAGGCGATCATGTCCAGATTGGAATTGCGGCTGGTGGTGTCGAAGGCGACCAGCCTTTGCAACATTTCCAGCGTCGTCATGGTTTTGGGCATCTGGGCACCTTGTTTTTTTCCTCCGGCCGGGCTTTAACATCCCCGGACGGAGCATCTCTGCCGGAGAGTGGAGAGAAATCCATACCACTGGCGGGGAATGAAATACACCCCAAAGGGCGCACAAGGAAAAGGTTTTCGCATCATGATGAACCCGCGCAACGGTTTCGACATCAAGCAGTATATCCGCTCCATTCCCGATTATCCCAAGAAGGGGGTGATCTTTCGCGACGTGACCACGCTGATGGCCTCCGCCCATGGCCTGCGCGCCTGCGTGGACGAGCTGGTCTGGCCGTTCCTCGACGAGGACGTGGACTATGTCATCGGCATCGAGGCGCGCGGCTTCATCCTCGGCGGCGCGGTGGCGCACGAGCTGGGGCTGGGCTTCGTGCCCATCCGCAAGAAGGGCAAGCTGCCGTGGAAGGTCATCGGCAAGGACTATGAGCTGGAATATGGCGTCGATCGCATCGAGGTCCATGCCGACGCCATCAAGGAGGGCGATCGCATCTTGCTGATCGACGATCTCATCGCCACCGGCGGCACGGCCGATGCGGCCATCGACCTGATCCGCGATTCGGGCGGCAAGCTGGTGGCGGCGGCCTTCGTCATCGATCTGCCCGACCTGGGCGGCTCGAAAAAATTGCGCGACAAGGGCGTGAAGGTCCATACCCTGGTGGAATACGAAGGCGACTGAGCCTGCGGCCTGACGGCGATGGCACACGGCCCATTGCCGCAGCCTGCCCCAAGGGGCTAAAAAAGGCTTGCCATGGCGGCCCGGTGGTGTATTCACTCCGTCAATTTGCAAAAGGGCGCGCAAGGCGGGCGGCCGAAAAGAGAGCAAGATGCCGAAAAGAACCGATATCTCCTCCATCCTCATCATCGGCGCCGGGCCCATCGTCATCGGCCAGGCCTGCGAGTTCGACTATTCCGGCACCCAGGCCATCAAGGCGCTGAAGGAGGAGGGATACCGGGTCATCCTGGTCAACTCCAATCCGGCCACCATCATGACCGATCCGGAGTTCGCCGACGCCACCTATATCGAGCCCATCACCCCGCAGGTGGTGGCGAAGATCATCGAAAAGGAACGGCCCGACGCCCTGCTGCCCACCATGGGCGGGCAGACGGCGCTCAACACCGCGCTGTCGCTGGAGCGCTCCGGGGTGCTCAAGAAGTTCGGCGTGGAGATGATCGGCGCCAGGGCCGATGTCATCGACAAGGCGGAGGACCGCGAACTGTTCCGCAAGGCGATGAGCAAGATCGGCCTGGACACGCCGCGTTCGGCCTTCGTCAACACATCCGGCCTCAAGCAGCGCTTCAGGAAGGAACATGACGCGGCCATCGCCGGGATCGAAAGCCGCCTGCCGGAGGGGCCGGAGCGCGCAAAGGCCCTGGAGGCCTTCGAGGCCGAATGGATGGAGCGCGAATGGGAGCGCCGCGAGGAGCACCGGCTGGAGGCCATGCGCCAGACCTTCGCCGCCTTCCAGGTCACCGGATTGCCGGCCATCGTGCGGCCCTCCTTCACCCTGGGCGGCACCGGCGGCGGCATCGCCTATACCCTGGAGGAGCTTTACGAGCTGGCCCTGGGGGGCATCGAGGCCTCGCCCACCTCGGAGGTGCTGATCGAGGAATCCATCCTCGGCTGGAAGGAATACGAGATGGAGGTCGTCCGCGACATGGACGACAACTGCATCATCATCTGCTCGATCGAGAATGTCGATCCCATGGGCGTGCACACCGGCGATTCCATTACCGTGGCCCCGGCGCTCACCCTGACCGACAAGGAATATCAAAGGATGCGCAACGCCTCCATCGCGGTGCTGCGCGAGATCGGGGTGGAGACCGGCGGCTCCAACGTGCAGTTCGCCATCAACCCGAAGGATGGCCGCATGGTCATCATCGAGATGAACCCGCGGGTGTCGCGCTCCTCGGCGCTGGCGTCGAAGGCCACGGGCTTTCCCATCGCCAGGGTGGCGGCCAAGCTGGCGGTGGGATACACCCTGGACGAGCTGGACAACGACATCACCGGCGGGGCGACGCCGGCGGCCTTCGAGCCCACCATCGATTACGTGGTCACCAAGATCCCGCGCTTTGCCTTCGAGAAGTTCGCCGGCGCGGAGCCGGTGCTGTCCACGGCGATGAAATCGGTGGGCGAGGTCATGGCCATTGGCCGCACCTTCGCCGAATCGCTGCAAAAGGCGCTGCGCGGGCTGGAGACCGGCCTGAGCGGGCTGGACGAGATGGAGATCCCCGGCCTTGACAGCGATCCGAAAAACGCCATCCGGGCAGTGCTCTCCAGGGCGACGCCAGAGCGGCTGCTCTACATCGCCCAGGCGCTGCGCGAGGGCGCGCCGATGGAGGAAATCTGCCGCATCAGCCATTACGATCCGTGGTTCATCGAGCAGCTTGCGGGCATCATCGCCTGGGAGGAGCGCGTCAGGGCGCACGGGCTGCCGCGTGATGCGGCCAACATGCGGGCGCTGAAGGCGCAAGGGTTCTCCGACCGGCGGCTGGCCAAACTCGCCGGGCTGGAGGAGCACCAGGTGCGCAAGGCCAGGCTGGCGCTGGGCGTGCGGCCGGTGTTCAAGCGCATCGATACCTGCGCGGCGGAATTCGCCTCGCCCACCGCCTACATGTATTCCACCTACGAGACCGGCATCGAGGGCATCACCGATGGCTGCGAGGCGCAGGTCTCGGACCGCCGCAAGGTGGTCATCCTCGGCGGCGGGCCCAACCGCATCGGCCAGGGCATCGAGTTCGACTATTGCTGCTGCCATGCGGCCTTTTCGCTGTCGGAGGCCGGATACGAGACCATCATGGTCAACTGCAACCCGGAGACGGTGTCCACCGATTATGACACCTCCGACCGGCTCTATTTCGAGCCGCTGACGGAGGAAGACGTGCTGGAAATCCTCCACAAGGAGCGCCAGAAGGGCGAACTGGCCGGGGTCATCGTGCAGTTCGGCGGCCAGACGCCGCTGAACCTGGCGCAGGCGCTGCAAAGGGAAGGCATTCCCATCCTGGGCACCTCGCCGGAGGCCATCGACCTGGCCGAGGACCGCGACCGTTTCTCGGCCATGCTGCGCAAGCTGGGGCTGCGGCAGCCGGAAAACGGCATTGCGCGCACCGCCGAAGAGGCCATCGAAACGGCCGAAAGGATCGGCTATCCGGTGGTCATCCGGCCTTCCTACGTGCTCGGCGGGCGGGCCATGGAGATCGTGCGCGACCGGGCGCAGCTGGAGCGCTACATCCGCGAGGCGGTGGTGGTCTCGGGCTCCTCGCCGGTGCTCATCGACAGCTACCTGAGCAACGCCATAGAGGTGGACGTGGACATGCTGGCCGATGACAGCGGCACCTTCATGGCCGGGATCATGGAGCATGTGGAACAGGCGGGCATCCATTCGGGCGATTCCGCCTGCGCCCTGCCGCCCCACAGCCTTCCGGACGACATTCTGGAGGAAATCGGGCGGCAAAGCGCGGCCATGGCGAAGGAACTCGATGTGCGCGGGCTGATGAACGTGCAATATGCGGTCAAGGATGGCGATATCTACATCCTGGAGGTCAATCCGCGCGCCTCGCGCACGGTGCCCTTCGTGGCCAAGGTGACGGGACGGGCGGTGGCCAAGATCGCCGCGCGCGTCATGGCCGGGGAACCGCTGGCAAGTTTCGGGCTGGAGAAGAAGACCTTGCGCCATATCGGCGTCAAGGAAGCGGTCTTTCCCTTCGCGCGCTTTCCCGGCGTGGATACCCTCCTGGGCCCGGAGATGCGCTCCACCGGCGAGGTCATGGGGATCGACGCCGATTTCGCCATGGCCTTCGCCAAGGCGCAGCTCGGCGCAGGGCAGGATCTGCCGCTGTCCGGCACGGTCTTCATCTCGGTGCGCGACGATGACAAGGCGGGCATCCTGGAGCCGGCAAGGGTGCTGCACGATCTGGGCTTTGCCATCCTGGCCACCGGCGGCACGCAGAAATACCTGCAAGAGCACGCGGTTCCGGCGCGGCGCATCAACAAGGTGCTGGAGGGCCGCCCGCACATCGTCGACGCCATGGCCAATGGCGAGGTGCAGCTGGTCTTCAACACCACGCAAGGGGCCAGCGCGCGCAAGGATTCGCGCTCCATCCGCCAGCAGGCCCTGGCGCTGGGAATCCCCTATACCACCACGGTGGCCGGAGCCAGGGCGACAGCGCAGGCCATCGCGGCGCTCACCGAACGGCCTCTTGAAGTCAAGCCGCTTCAGATGTATATTGGCTGACGCAAATATTGGCAGAACGCACCTCCTGCTGGCTGAAAGGCTCATGCGGGTGGGGTGTTTTTTGCTGAATGACTCAACATGAGACATTACTCAGGGGGCAGGTCCGGAGCCCTGGGCGCCGGGCCGCACAGAATGGAAAGCAAGTCTGGACGATCATGGAAAAGATCCCGATGACCGCGGCGGGACACGCCGCCATGCACGACGAAATCAAGCACCTGAAATCCGTGGAGCGGCCGCGCATCATCAAGGCCATTGCCGAGGCGCGGGCCCATGGCGATCTGTCGGAAAACGCCGAATATCACGCCGCCAAGGAACAGCAGGCCTGGAACGAGGCGCGCGTTGCCGAGCTGGAGGACAAGCTGTCGCGCGCCGAGGTGATCGACATTTCCGGCCTGTCCGGCGACAAGGTGCAGTTCGGCGCCACGGTGGAGCTGGTGGACGAGGACACCGAACGGGAAGTGACCTACCAGATCGTCGGCGATTTCGAGGCCGATGTTTCCAAGGGCAAGATTTCCATCTCCTCGCCCATCGCGCGGGCGCTGATCGGCAAGAAGGTGGGCGACTCGGTGGAGGTCAACACCCCCGGCGGCGGCAAGTCCTACGAGATTCTCTCGGTGAGCTACAAATAG
>JALSNA010000336.1 GCA_026987255.1 Hyphomicrobiales bacterium
CCGGCCAGCACCCGCGGGGTGGGGAAGGTGATGCGCACGGTGGTGCCCTGTCCCGGCTTGCTGGAGATGGCAAAGCGCGCATGATTGGCCTCCGCCAGCGCCTTGGTCAGCGGCAGGCCGAGCCCCGTTCCGGGCTGTTCGGGCTGTCCGGCCGTGGTGATGCGCTCGAAAGGCTTCAAGGCGCGCTCCAGCTCCTCCTCGTTCATGCCGGGGCCGGTGTCGGAGACCGATGCCGTCAGCTCTCCGGATTTCTCCATCTTCATGGCCACCATGACCTGCCCGCCGGAGCCGGTGAACTTCACCGCATTGGACAGAAGGTTGAGAAAAATCTGCTTCATGGAGCGCGCATCGGCCACCACCTTCGGCAGGCCTTGCGGAATGGAGCGGCGCACGATGACATGGGCCTTTGCCGCCTGCTCCTGCATGAGGTTGATGCATGAGGCGGCCACGCCGGCCAGATCCACGGCCTCGAAATTGAGCTCGAACTTGCCCGCCTCGATCTTCGACAGATCGAGAAGATCGTTGATCAGCGACAACAGGTGTTCGCCCGATTCGTGAATGTCGCTGGCATAGCCGAGATATTTCTCGTTGCCCATTTCGCCGAATCGCTGCTGGCGCATGACATCGGAAAAGCCCAGGATGGCGTTGAGCGGCGTGCGCAGCTCGTGGGAGATGGAGGCCAGGAACTCGCTCTTTTGCGCCGAGGAGCGCTCGGCGCGCTCCTTGGCCAGGCGCAGATCCTTCTCCGTCTCCTTCCATTGGGTGATGTCGCGCACCACGACGCAGAAGGCGGCCTTGTTGTCGCGCTCCGGCTCGCCCTTTTTGCCCATCTTGCCGATGGTGAGAAACAGCGGAATGCGCCCCCCGCCGGCCACCCTGGCGGTGACCTCGCGGCCCTCGTTGTAGATGCTGGCCAGGCTTGCGCCGCTGTCCAGGGCCGCCAGATATTCCTCCACCTGCCTGCGGCTTTCGGGCTCCATCAGGCTGGTGAAGGACTTGCCGAGCGCCTCCTTCAGCGAGATGCCGAACAGCGCCTGCGCCCCGGCGGAAAAGGACAGGATCCGGCCCTTGCGGTTGAGCGTGATGATGCCGTCCGTGGCGGTATCCAGGATCACCCGCAGCTCCTCGTCCAGGGGGGCGCTCTGCGCATCGTCTTTCGCCCCGGCCTCGTCCTGCGCCGTCTTCCGGGCGCTGTCTGCGGCGGCAGGCTGCGGTTCGTCCTGTTCATCCGCCGTGTCCCTGGCCGAGACGATGCGCACCACCGGGGCCTGGCGCGCCTGTGCCTGGCGCGGCGTCTCTTCGGGCTCCGGCGCAGCCTCCCGGGGCTCCTTGCCGCTGCCACCGCCGTTTTGCGCCTCCCCCTGTGCCTCGGCGGCGGGGGCAGGAGGCTGGCCGCCTTCTTGCGTCCTGGCGCACTGGTCCGCCCTGGCGGCTGGCGCATCATGGGGCCTGCATGGCCCCTTGCGCGGTTTTGCCGGGCGCAGGGTGGATTGCATCAAGGCTCCGTCGCGCCACGGGAAGACATCGCGCTTGACGGCAAAGACCTGCGCATCCTCCCCCGGCAGGGTTATCTCGCCGCCATCGCCAATACCGGCCAGCAGACGCGTCAGCTCCTCCCAGAAAGGATCGCCATCGGGATGGGCGAAATGCTTTCGCGCCGCGCCATTGGCGTAATAGAAAATCTCATCCCGGTGCAGGATGATGATTTCGGGGCGGTGATCCAGCACATCGCGCACCAGCTGCGGAATGGCGGGCACCGTGCGCTTTTCCCGCTCTTTCGCGCCTTTTTTTGCGGATGCAGCCGGCGCGGTGGCCTTTTCTGCTTCAGCCTTGTCAGCCCTGGCGGATGATGCGGCAGGCAAAGGCCGCGCATCGGTTGGGCGCGCCCCGGCGGGCGGATTGAGCGGCTGTTTGACGCTTTCAGCCGTCTGCCTGGGCGTGGCGTCTTCCGTCAGGCGGTGAAATGTATGGATGTCCTCCGCGCTCAGCGGCAGGCGCGGCCGGCCGCTTGCAGGGGGCTTTTCTTCCCTTGCCGAGTCTGCGGGATTTTCGGCCTCTGCGGGCTTTTTCCGCGCGGCATGCTCTTGCGGTTTCACCACGGGCAGAGGTGGCCAGGGGCTCTCCTCAAGCGCCTGGCTGATCCGGCGGCGGCTGGTGAT
>JALSNA010000337.1 GCA_026987255.1 Hyphomicrobiales bacterium
GGATCGCCCATGCTGGCGCGGGTGGTCAAGGCCCTGCGCGAATGCGCGCGCATCGGGGAGATTTTCATCTGCATCGAGGATGCGGCCATTGCCCGCAAGGCGCTGGGCGGGACATTGCCCGCCGGGGTGCGCATTCTTGGCGCCGCCGGCAGCGCGGCAAGCTCGGTGCTGGCGGCGGTGGAGGAGACGGGGTTTCCGCTGCTGGTGACCACCGCCGATCATGCCCTGCTCGATACGGCCATGCTGGAAACCTTCCTCTCTCAGGCTGACAAGATGACGGATGCGGATCTGGCGGTGGCCCTGGCGCGGCGCGAGGTGGTGGAAAAGGCCTTCCCGGATGTCAAGCGCACCTGGCTGCGATTCGGGCCTGATGAGCTCAGCGCGTGCAATCTCTTTGCCCTGAAGACGCCACGGGCGCGCAAGGCCGCCGCCTTCTGGCGCGCGGCGGAGAAGAACCGCAAGCAGCCATGGAAGATCGCCTGGGCCTTCGGCCTGTGGCCACTCATCAAGGTGATCCTTGGACTTGCCGGCCTTCAGGAGGCTTTCGCCATGGCATCGCGCCGCCTGGGGCTGGTGGCGCGCCCGGTGCTCATGCCCATGGCCACCGCGGCGGTGGACGTGGACAAGCCATCGGATCATGCCCTGGTGGAGGCCATCGTGGCGCGGCATTCCGATGAACACGATTGACGAAGGCGGTGGCCATCCCTTAGGCTCTTGCGCGGATGGTTCCTTCATCGCCGCGATTGCACCGGTGAGGGACAAAAGGGAACACGGTAAGGGCGAGAGCCCAAGGCCGTGGCTGCCCCCGCAACTGTATGCGGCGAGCGGCCGTTTCGTTCATGCCACTGGGTGATGACATCCGGGAAGGCGGAGACGGCTGCCGCGACCCGCGAGCCAGGAGACCTGCCATCCACCACCTGCCGCCCTTGAAGGGTATCGGGGGCGGCGCAACTGGAACGGGGTGTTTCCGGGATGATTCGCCAAGGCGTCTTGTCCCTTTATGCCCCCTTGGCGCGCGGAGCTGATGGCTGCGGGCGCATGAGCAAAAGGGGAAACAACATGCATATCGAACCTGGCGTCGTTTCCGGCGCGAAGATGATTCTCAGCTATGCCACCGCCACCGGGGCTCTGGGCTATGCCGCCAGGGAGGCCTGGCAGACCATCAAGCGCGACGGGCTTGCCGCCCTGGCGGCGCGCAGCGCGATGACCACCGCCCTGGTCTTCAGCTTCTTTGAAATCCTGCCGCACGTGCCGGTGGGAGTTTCGGAGGTGCATCTCATCATGGGCTCGACGCTGTTCTTGCTCTTCGGCATGGCGCCCGCGGCCATCGGGCTGGCGGCCGGTTTGCTCATCCAGGGGCTGTTCTTCGCCCCCTTCGATCTGCCGCAATATGGCATCAACGTCACCACCTTGCTGGTGCCGCTCTTTGCGCTGGGGCTGCTGGCGCGGCGCATCATCGCCCCGCGGACGGCCTACAAGGATCTGAAATACCGCCAGGCCCTGGCGCTTTCCACCGCCTTTCAGGGCGGCATCGTGACCTGGGTGGCCTTCTGGGCGCTCTATGGCCATGGCTTCACGGCGCAGAACCTGGCCCAGATCGCCTCCTTCGGGGCCGCCTACATGACGGTCATCATCGTCGAGCCCTTGGTGGATCTGGCGGTGCTGGCCGCCGCCAAGGCGCTGGACAGGCTGAAAAACTCCGGCCTTTTCGAGCCGCGCCTCTACCGGGCGGCCGTCTGATCCTGCCCCGGTATCTTCTGACAATGAGAAAAACCGCGTTCATCTCCGAACGCGGTTTTTCTTCGGGCCAAGTGGGAATCTCTATGGCGTAGACCCATAAAGACGCTTGCGCATCCATCCTCACCCCCTGCCAGCCACCCCAATCATGGGATACTACGGGTGGTTGGCAGGGGATGAGGATGGTCTTCAGACAGTTAATAGAAACCCCAAAATGTTCCGGATCAAGGGCGGATATAGGTATAGCCGGCCTCTTGCAGTTCCATGATGTGCACCACGCCGCCTTGTGAAATGCGCGCCGTTCCGGGCGGCAGATCGTTCAGGCTGACCTTCAGCGCCTTCATGGTGTTGCCGCAGGCGCGAAAGGCAATCCCGGCTTCCTTTTGCAGTTTCGCCAGTTTGCCGAGCGCCTTCTGAT
>JALSNA010000338.1 GCA_026987255.1 Hyphomicrobiales bacterium
ATCGGGCCCGCCCCTGCCCTGCCCGCCCCGGAAACCGGCATTGGCCAGCTCGCGGCGGACGGTGGCGATGAGCATGAAGGCCACCCCGGCGGCGCACAGGTGCCCCTGCCCGGAAGTGTCGTCGGGGCGGTTGGGATTGATGACGGCGGCGGCCCGCGGCAGGGCCTCGCCCATCTGGTGATGATCGACCACGATGGCCTCCAGGCCGAGCCTTGCCGCATGGGCCAGGACATCATGGGCCATGGCGCCGCAATCGAGGGTGACCAGCACGCGGATGCCGCTTTCGGCGAAAGCCTCCACCGCCTCTTTCGATGGCCCGTAGCCCTCCTCCACCCGGTGCGGGATATGCACCCTGGGATCGAGACCGCAGGCTTGCAGGAACTGGCGCACCATGGCGCTCGAACAGGTGCCGTCCACGTCGTAATCGCCGATGATGCCCACCGGCTCGCCCGCCATGACGGCCTGGGCCAGCCTCTGAGCGCCCTTGACCATGTCCCGCAGGCTCTCCGGCGCCGGCATGAGGCGGCGCAGGGAGGGATCGAGAAAGGCCGGGGCCTCGTCGATGCCGACGCCACGGGCCGCCAGCACGCGGCCGAGGATCTCCGGCAGGCCGTGCCTTTGGGCAATCGCCAGGGCGGTGCGTGCATCCGAGCCGCGTTCCACCCAGGCGCGCCCCAGAATGGAGCGCGATACGCCGAGAAAATAAGCCTGCGTCACATCACACCATTGAGCAGGTTGCCGTCCCCATCGAGGCGGCGGCGGGCGTGGGAGAAGCGCACCGTGCCGCTCTTGCGGCGCATGGAGACGGTATGGGTGGAGACATGACCGGGACGCAGGCGCACGCCGCGCAGCATGGAGCCGCTGGTGACGCCGGTGGCGGCAAAGATGACATCGCCGCGCACCATGTCGGCGAGCATGAACTTGCGGCGCGGATCGTCGATCCCGGCCTTGTCTATGGCGGCGGCGTCCTCGCGCGAGCGCACCACCAGGCGGGTTTGCATCTGCCCGCCGATGCACGACAGGGCGGCGGCCGCCAGCACGCCCTCCGGCGCACCGCCGGAGCCCATGTAGATGTCGATGCCGGTCTCATCCGGATCGGTGACATGAATGACCCCGGCGATATCGCCATCGGTGATCAGGCGGATGGCGGCCCCGGCCTCGCGGATCTCGTCGATCATGCGCATGTGGCGCGGGCGGTCGAGAATGCACACGGTGATCTCGCTGACCGGCACCCCCTTGGCCCGCGCCAGGCGGGCAAGATTCTCCGCCGGGGGGCGGTCGAGGTCCACCAGGTCTTCCGGATAGTCGCCGCCGATGGCGATCTTGTCCATGTAGCAGCCGGGCACCTTGAGCAGGGAATCGCGCTGCGCGACGGCGGCCACGCTGAGCGCGTCGGGCATGTCCTTGACGGTCAGGGTGATGCCCTCAAGGGGCGCCACGGCGATATCCACCTGCGGCCCGCCCGCGCCCAGTTCCTCGTCGATGAACAGGGCATCGGCGGCGCCGCGCACGCCCTCGCCGACCACCACGCGGCCATTGACGGCCAGCTTGCCCAGGGCCGCGTGCATGGCCTGCACGGCCAGCTGGTGGGCGGCGCGCTCATCGCCGCGGCCGCGCATTCTCGCCGCGGCAATGGCGGCGGCCTCGGTGACGCGCGCCACCTCGACGGTCAAGGTGCGGTTGAGCATGGCTGGCCCTCCCCGAATTTCTCGATGCGGATCATGCGCGGGGCGCGCGCGTGGCCTTCGGCCTCGATGCGTTGCAGGGCCTTGCGCATGGCGCTTTCCAGCGTGTCATGGGTGATGAGAATGAAGGGCGCGGTGTCTGGCTCCGTCTCGCCGGAGCGCAGCGGCACCTTGCGGGCGATGGCGCGGCCCTTTTGCACGATGCTTTCGATGGAGATGTCTTCATCGGCGAAAATGCGCGCCACGGCGGCCACCTCTCCGGGCCTGTCGAGCAGCTCCATGGCCACGTAATAGCCGCCCTGATGGGCGCGCATGGGGGCGCGGCGGCATTCGGCCAGGCTCCGTGCCGCCAGGCCCAGGGGCGGCAGAACGATGCCGCGGGCGATATCGGCAATGTCGGAGACCACGGAAGAGGCGGTGGGGTGAGCCCCTGCCCCGCGCCCGGAGAGCAGGAT
>JALSNA010000339.1 GCA_026987255.1 Hyphomicrobiales bacterium
CTTGGGGCCAAAAATGATGTCCTGCTGACGCCGGGCCGCCCCAAGTCAGCAGGACGCCTTGTTTTTCCTGAAGAAAAGTATTTCCAGCCTGCCAGGCAGGCTGGAAAACTTTTCTTCACGTCCGACCCTCAAGGGCCGCGCGGCGGGCGCCACCTGGCCGCTCAGCTGCGCCCCTGTTCGCGCAGACGGCGCATGCGGGAGAGCATTTGCCCGATATCCTCATCCGTCAGGCGTTTGCGCGCCAGCGGAATGAGGATGGTGTTCTCCCAGTGGATGTGCCGCCGGTAGTTCTCGAAGAAGCCGCGCAGCATGTAGCCCAGCATGTCGGGGTTGTCCACCGCCTCTCCGGCCTCCATGCGCAGCAGGATGTCCACCACCTCTTCGGCGAAACCCAGGTCATTGACATGCTCCTCGCGCAGCCGGCCGATGATGTCATGGGCCATGTCGGCAGGCTCCACCCGCGCCAGCAGCAGCGGAAAGAGCGCCTCTTCCTCCTGCCTGTGATGCAGCGGCATGTCCTGGCGCAGGCACAGGGCCGCCTTGCGGCACAGGGCCGGGGGCGCATTGCCCGGCAAGCCGTCGGCGATTTCCTCCAGCCAGCCGCACATGCGCCATTGTGTCTCATGGTCGCGCAACAGCAGATCGAAGGGATCGTCCATGTCCCAGGCGCGGGGTTTTGCCGCCCCGGCGCGGTCTTTTTCCCCGGAATATTGATTCATGTCAATCTGGAGCGTTAAGATGGTCCGAACATCCTGTGTTGAATCGAGCAAACTGTCGCAGGACGCAATGACCCAGATCAATCATGATGAAAATGTGTTAAGGAAGCAATTCAGGTCACGCATGGCTTGCAGTCCGGTTGGCCAGTCGTGAAGGGGGATCTTCGCCCGGCGAGGGCGGGGTTCGAGACAAACCGGGCCAAATTTGAACCCATTGTTCTGAAACCAGATCGATAAGAGAGGGAAAGATGGGGGTTACAATCAGACTGACGCAGATGGCCCTGCTTGGCGCGGGCGCCCTGTTGTCCATCTTCATGATGGCCAACGCGGTGGACACGCCCTTCGCCATCCATATGGGAATCTTCCTGATCGCGGCCGTTCTCGGCCTGATCTTCGTGGGCCGCTCCCTGGTGGGCGGCGTTCAGCCGCCCAGCCAGGATGAATATTTCGACACCGTGGTGCGCGCCGGCATCATCGCCACCGTCTTCTGGGGCGTCATCGGCTTCACCATGGGCGTCTACATCGCCTCCGAGCTGGCCTATCCCTGGCTCAACTTCGATGTTCCGTGGCTGAATTTCGGCCGCCTGCGCCCGGTGCACACCTCGGCGGTGATCTTCGCCTTCGGCGGCAACGGCCTCATCGCCACCTCGTTCTACGTGGTGCAGCGCACCAACAGGACGCGCCTGGCCTTCGGCAACCTGGCCTGGTTCGTCTTCTGGGGCTATCAGCTGTTCATCGTGCTGGCCGCCACCGGCTATGTCATGGGTGTGACCCAGGGCCGCGAATACGCCGAGCCGGAGTGGTACGTCGACCTGTGGCTGACCATCGTCTGGGTGGCCTATTTCCTGGTGTTCTTCGGCACCCTGGTGAAGCGCAAGGTCTCCCACATCTACGTGGCCAACTGGTTCTATCTTTCCTTCATCGTGACCATTGCCATGCTGCATCTGGGCAACAACATGGCGGTGCCGGTGTCGTTCTTCGGCTACAAGAGCTATTCGCTCTTCTCCGGCGCGCCGGACGCCATCACCCAGTGGTGGTATGGCCATAACGCGGTGGGCTTCTTCCTCACCGCCGGCTTCCTGGGCATGATGTATTACTTCGTGCCCAAGCGCGCCAACCGGCCGGTCTATTCCTACCGGCTGTCCATCGTCCATTTCTGGGCCCTGATCTTCACCTACATCTGGGCCGGGCCGCACCATCTGCACTACACCGCCCTGCCGGACTGGGTGCAGACGCTGGGCATGGTCATGTCCATCATCCTGTGGATGCCCTCCTGGGGCGGCATGATCAACGGCCTGATGACGCTCTCCGGCGCCTGGGACAAGCTGCGCACCGATCCCATCCTGCGCATGATGGTGATCTCGGTGGCCTTCTACGGCATGTCCACCTTCGAGGGCCCGATGATGGCCATCAAGTCGGTCAACGCCCTGTCGCACTACACCGACTGGACCGTCGGCCACGTGCACTCCGGCGCCCTCGGCTGGGTCGGCATGATCACCATGGGCTCGGTCTATTACATCGTGCCCAAGCTGTGGAACCGCGCCCGGCTCTATTCCGAGACCCTGGTCAGCTGGCACTTCTGGCTGGCGACGCTGGGCATCGTGGTCTATGCCTCCTCCATGTGGGTGTCGGGCATCATGCAGGGCCTGATGTGGCGCGAATATGATGCCCAGGGCTTCCTGGTCTACTCCTTCGCGGAAACGGTGGAGGCCATGCATCCCTACTATGCGCTGCGCGCGCTGGGTGGCGCCTTCTACCTGGTTGGCGGCCTGCTCATGGCCTTCAACGTCTGGCAGACCATCAAGGGCAACATCCGGTCCGGCGAGGCTGTCGCCGAAGCGGCCCGGGCCTGAAGAGAGGGGAGTGAAAAATGGGACTTTTTAACAATCATGACAAGGTGGAACGCAGCGCGACGCTGCTTCTGATCCTGTCCTTCGTCGTCGTCACCGTCGGTGGCCTCGTCGAGATCGCGCCCCTGTTCTGGCTCGACAACACCATCGAGAAGGTCAAGGGCATGCGCCCCTACACGCCGCTGGAGCTGGCCGGGCGCAAGATCTACATCCGCGAGGGGTGCTACCTGTGCCACTCGCAGATGATCCGTCCGTTCCGCGACGAGGTGGAGCGTTACGGTCATTACTCGCTGGCCGCGGAGAGCATGTATGATCATCCCTTCCAGTGGGGCTCCAAGCGCACCGGCCCGGATCTGGCCCGTGTGGGCGGCCGCTACTCCGACAAGTGGCACCGCGAGCACATGCACGATCCGCGTTCGGTGGTGCCCGAATCGGTCATGCCCGGATATCCCTTCCTGGCCAAGACCGAGCTCGACTATGAGCATATCGCCGATGACATGCGGACCAATGCCATTGTTGGCGTGCCCTATACGCAGGACATGATCAAGAATGCCAAGGCCGATGTCGTGGCCCAGGCCACGGGCGAGGATACCGAAGGGCTGGTCAAGCGCTATGGCCAGAAGACCTTCGGCAGCGCCGTTCCGCTCAAGGCGCGTGATTTCGACGGCAACCCGAAGAAAATCACCGAGCTGGACGCGCTCATCGCCTATCTGCAGATGCTCGGCACCCTCGTGGACTTCAAGACCTTCAAGCCCGAAGGCGAGAACCTGAGGTAAGGGCAATGACCTATGAAACAGTGGCGCACTACGCCGGCTCCATAGCCACCGTGGTTTTTGGCCTGTTCTTCATCGGAGTGCTGATTTTCGTATTCCGCCCCGGAGCAACCAGGACCTACGAGGAGCTGGCGAAGACGCCCCTGGATGACGACGAGATCAAGGACTGAAAAACATGGCCAATCCTGAAAGAGATGAAGTCACCGGGACGGAAACGACCGGTCACGAATGGGACGGCATCAAGGAGCTCAATACGCCGCTGCCGCGCTGGTGGGTGTGGACATTCTACGCCACCATAATCTGGGGCATCGGCTACATGATCGCCTATCCCGCCATCCCTCTGGCGCATACCAATACCAAGGGCGTGCTGGGCACCACCAACCGCAGCGAGCTGAAAGCCGAGATGAAGGCCGCCGAGGCCGCCAAGGGCAAGTTCCTCGCCAAGATGAAGAAAATGTCGGTCGAGGAGATCGCCAAGGATCCCGAAATGCGCGAATTCGCCGTGCATGCGGGCAAGGCGGCTTTCAAGGTCAATTGCGTCTCCTGCCACGGCTCGGGCGCGCAAGGGGCCTATGGCTATCCCAACCTCAATGACGATGACTGGCTCTGGGGCGGCACGCTGGAGGATATCCACTATACGATCACCAATGGCGTGCGCTACAATCCCGACAGCAACGAGGATACCCGCACCTCCGACATGCCCACCTTCGGAGGCCCTGACGGCACCCTCACGCCCGAGCAGATCGATGCCGTGGCCGAATATGTCCTGAAGCTCTCCGGGCAGAAACACGACGAGGCCAAGGCCGCCGAGGGCGACAAGATCTTCCACGGCGATGCCGGCTGCAACGGCTGTCATGGCGACAAGGGCGAGGGCATCAAGGATGTTGGCGGGCCGCGCCTGGCCGACAAGATCTGGCTCTACAAGGGCGACAAGGCCTCCATTGTCTCCCAGATCAGCAAGCCCAAGCATGGCGTCATGCCGGCCTGGAAGAGCCGTCTGGACGATGCCACCATCAAGGCCCTGACCGTCTACGTCCACTCCCTGGGCGGCGGCGCGAAGTCCTGATGCGGGCTTGTGCCCCGCGCCGCTGCGCGCGGGCTGAAGTAACAAGATTTTCAAGGGGATGGCGCCTGTGCGCCATCCCTTGGCCATGTCAGGTGAGGGGCGCTTTCCAAGCTGCGAAAAGGCCGCGCGGCATCTTGTCCCCATCGGCTTTCATGGCCGGGTTTTAAGTAACATTATCACAGATATATTTTACAACTCTGCCACCTGTGGATTGAGCAGGCCGGATGCTCCGCTCTAGCCGGAGGTGCCGCTTGCGTGAATGCATGAATCCAGAGCAAGGCAGTCAATCTTCTCCCCGCCGCCGCCGCGCGGGAGCAACCGCAAAAGGGCCACGTCATGGTCGAAGTCGTGAACACCGTCAACAAGGACACCAAACCCGCCGCCCAGAAGCAGGCGCATGATCAGTCCGATACCGGAAAGATGTATGCCGCCCGCCGCAAGGTCTACCCCAAGTCCGTCTCCGGCAAGTTCCGCCGCATGAAGTCCATCATCGCCTTCATCGCCCTGGCGGTGTTCTTCATCACCCCCTGGCTGCGCTGGGACCGCGGCCCCGGCATGCCCGATCAGGCGGTGCTCATCGACCTGGCCCACCGCCGTTTCTACATCTTCTGGATCGAGATCTGGCCGCAGGAGTTCTACTATGTGGCGGCCTTGCTCATCATGGCCGGCATCGGCCTGTTCATCCTCACCGCCATGTTCGGCCGCGCCTGGTGCGGTTACGGCTGCTGGCAGACGGTCTGGACCGACCTGTTCATGCATGTGGACCGTCTCATCGAGGGCGACCGCAACGCCCAGATGCGCCTCGACAAGGCCCCCTGGACGGCGCAGAAGATCGCCAAGCGGGTGATCAAATACGCCATCTGGGCCATCATCGCCTATGGCACTTCGCTGACCTTCACCCTCTATTTCGCCGATGCCCCCACCCTGGTGAAGCAGATCTTCACCGGTCAGGCCCCCTCGGTGGCCTATTCCACCATCGCCATAATGGGCACCATCACCCTGGTCTTTGCCGGCTTCATGCGCGAGCAGGTCTGCATCTACATGTGCCCCTGGCCACGCATCCAGGGCGCCATGGTCGATGAAGACACCCTCATGGTGACCTACAACGACTGGCGCGGCGAGCCGCGCGGCTCCAAGCGCGACCACAAGAAGCATCCCGAAATCAGCTATGGCGACTGCATCGACTGCGGCCTGTGCCATGCCGTCTGCCCCACCGGCATCGACATCCGCGATGGCCAGCAGCTGGCCTGCATCACCTGCGCGCTGTGCATCGATGCCTGCGATTCGGTCATGGAAAAGATCGGCAAGCCCCATGGCCTGATCTCCTATTCCAACCTCTCCACCTACAACGACCACACCACCGGCAAGGATGTGAACTTCACCTGGCGCAGCTTCATCCGTCCGCGCACCTTGGTCTATCTCACCGTCTGGACGCTGATCGCCACCGCCTTGTTCCTGCACCTGACCTTCCGCGACCGGCTGCAGATCAACATCGTCCATGACCGCAACCCCCTCTATACGCAATTGTCCAATGGCGAACTGCGCAATGGCTATACGGTGCGCCTGCTCAACATGCAGCTGGAGCCGCGCATCTTCCGCATCCGCATTTCCGGCCTGCCGGGCGCGAAAATGACCATCAACGGCATCGACAAGCCGCCCGCGGAGGTCTTCGAGGTGCCGGTGGCCGGCAACAAGGCGCGCGCCTTGAAGATCTATGTCACCGCCGATCCGGACAAGCTGAAGCCGGATGAAAACGAGCTGACCTTCAGCATCGAGGCGCTGGGCAAGGACGGCTCGGTGGCCGAAAAGACGCAAAAGACAACTGTCTTCGCGGTGCCGCGCAAATAGGTGTAAGGTGGGCAGGGCAGGGCGCCTTGCGTCCTGCCCGCGCCAACATGAATGGAGCTGCTCATGCCCAGGGCCAAGAAGGAATTCCGCCTCACCGGGTTCCATGTGCTGATGATGCTGATCGTCTTTTTCGGCATCATCTTCGCCGTCAATTTCCAGCTCGTCTACTATGCCAACACCAGCTGGACCGGCAAGCTGCCCGGCAATGGCTACGAGGCCTCCATCAAGTATGACGCCGAGGCGAAAAAGGCCCGCGCCATGCTGGCCAAGGGCTGGAAGGCCATCCTCGGCGATACCAGCGGCCACAAGCTCTACATCACCTTGACCACCAAGGACGGCAAGCCGGTGACGGGGCTGAAAACCGAGGCCACCATCGGCCATCCGGCCGGAGACCGCGACGATCACGCCCTGAAAATGCGCGAAACCACCCCCGGCCACTACCAGACCGAAGCGCCCGTAAAGCCGGGATCGTGGCGCGTCGATGTCAAGTTCCTGCAAGGCGGCAAGCTGGTCTGGCGGGTCAACGATTCCTTCGTCATCAGGCAGGACTAGCCCATGGGCTGTTGCGGCGTCAGATACGAGGACGAGGCCGCCACCCCCGGCGGCGATCTGTCCCTGTGGGTGCGCCAGACGGACGATGGCGCAAACGAGCTTCACCTCATCGTCCCGGCGATCAGCTGCGCGGCCTGCATCTCGACCATCGAAAAGGGACTCAAGGACCTCCCCGGCCTCGATTCGGCGCGCGTCAACTTCACCCTCAAGCAGGTGCGCCTGCGCTGGCGCGATGCGGATTTCGACCCCGCCACCGCCTTGCAGCGCCTTGAAGAGCTGGGCTATGCGGCCCGCCCCTTCGATCCGGCCGAGTCCGGCTTTGCCACCGATGATGCCGAGGGCAAGGACCTCCTGCGCGCCCTGGCGGTGGCCGGCTTCGCGGCGGGCAACATCATGCTCCTGTCCATTTCCGTCTGGGCCGGGGCGCAAGGCTCCACCCGCGATCTGTTCCACTGGATCTCCGCCCTCATCGCCCTGCCGGCCATTGCCTATTCCGGGCGGCCCTTCTTCCGCTCCGCCTGGCGGGCCCTGTCGCGGGCGCGCATGAACATGGACGTGCCCATCTCCCTTGCGGTGCTCACCGCCGCCATGATGAGCCTTTATCAGGTGGCCAACCACCAGCAGCATGCCTATTTCGACGCCGCCGTTTCCTTGCTCTTCTTCTTGCTCATCGGCCGCTATCTGGACCAGCGCATGCGCGCCAGGGCCCGTTCGGCTGTCTCCCAGCTCATGACCCTGTCCTCCACCGGCGCAACGGTGGTCGGCGAGGACGGCGCGCGCCGCTTTGTGCCCATGGACAAGCTGCGCGAGGGCATGCGCATCGCCGTCATGGCCGGGGAGCGCATTCCCGTCGATGGCGTCATCGAGGAAGGGGCATCGGATGTCGATCTGTCCATGATCACCGGCGAATCCACCCCCGAGCCCCTGCGCCAAGGCCACAAGGTCTATGCCGGGGCCATGAACCTCACCGGCCCGCTCATCGTGCGCCTCACGGCGTGCGGCGAGGACACCTTCCTGTCGGAGATCATCCGCCTCATGGGAGCCGCCGAGCAGGGCAAGTCCGCCTATGTGCGCCTGGCCGACCGGCTGGCCGGCATTTATGCCCCGGCGGTGCACGTGCTGGCCGGGCTGACCCTGGGCGGATGGCTGTTCTGGACCGGCTTCGATTGGCCCGTCTCCCTGCTCCACGCCATTTCGGTGCTCATCATCACCTGCCCCTGCGCCCTGGGGCTGGCGGTGCCCGCCGTGCAGGTGGTGGCCTCCGGCGTGCTGTTCCGCAATGGCGTCATGATCAAGGACGGCGGCGCCCTGGAGCGCATGGCCGAAATCGACACGGTGATTTTCGACAAGACCGGCACCCTGACCCTGGGCCGTCTCGATCTGCGCGAGACCGGCCCCGTCCCGGCCGAGGCCCTGGCCCTGGCCGCCGGGCTGGCGTCGGGCTCGTCGCATCCGCTGTCGCGCGCCATCGTGCGCGCCGTGCGCGAGCGCGGCATGACGCCGGAGACGGTGGAGAACATCGTCGAACACCCCGGACAGGGGCTCTCTGGAACATGGCGCGGCCGCTTCGTGCGCCTGGGATCGCGTGACTGGTGCGGCGGCGATGCGCCCGAATCGGACATGCCGCAACTGGCCCTGGCGGTGGAGGGCCGCGCCCCGGTGCTCTTCACCTTCACCGACACCTTGCGCCCCGATGCGGCGGACACCATCGCCAGGCTGAAACAGGCTGGCCTGAAGGTGGAAATCATCTCCGGCGACCGCGAAGGCCCGGTGCGCGCCATGGCCGAGGCCGCCGGCATCGGCAAGTGGCGCTCCGGCTGGTCGCCGTGGCAGAAGCTGGCCTATGTGGAAGGGCTGGCCGAGGCCGGGCGCAAGGTGCTCATGGTGGGAGACGGCATCAACGATGCCCCGGCCCTGGCCGCCGGACATTGCTCCATGGCTCCCTCCAGCGCCTCCGACATAGGGCGCACCGCCGCCGACATGATCTTCATCGGCAAGTCCCTGCGCGCCGTCTGGCTGGCCCATGACGTCTCCCGCCGGGCGCGCCGCCTGATGACGCAGAATTTCATATGGGCCCTGGGCTACAATCTTCTCGCCGTGCCGGTGGCCATGCTGGGGCTGGCCACGCCGCTTTTCGCCGCCGTGGCCATGTCGGCCTCATCCATCGTCGTGGTCAGCAACGCCCTGCGCCTGAACCTCGCCGGGCGTGGCCTGAAGCACGCCTTTTCGCTTTCCGCCCGCGCGGATGAGGAAAGAGCCGGAAAAACGGACAGGAGACAGGCGGCATGAGGGT
>JALSNA010000340.1 GCA_026987255.1 Hyphomicrobiales bacterium
CATGGCGGCGGCGCGCCGGGTCGAAAAGGAACTGCGCGACAAGATGAACGGCATCGAGAACGCCGCCCTTGCGGACGTCAAGTCCAAGATCGACACCATCGATCTGACCGATGCCGAGCGCGACGCCTGGCGCAAGGCCACCCAGCCGGTGGTGGATGCCTACATCAAGAACGCCGGCGATCTGGGCAAGGCCATGGTCGAGGCCGCTGGCAAGCTCTAGACGCCACTTCCCTTTCAGGGCCGCTCCGCCGCGCGCGGGGCGGCCTTGCAATCTTCGCCCCTGCTTTCGGGGATTTTCCGCATGATCCGCTTCATTGACAGGCTCAGCGCCTGGATGGCGAAACTGGCCACCTGGATGTTTTTCGCCATCGGCCTGATGGTCACTTGGGAGGTCGTCACCCGCAAGGTGTTCAATTCCCCCACCATCTGGGTGGACGAGACGGCGCGTTTCTTTCAGGTCTGGGCGGTCTATCTGGCCACCGCCCACATCCTCAAGAATCGCGATCTCATCGTGGTGGAGATCGTTCCCGTCCAGGGCCATCCGCTGCGCCGCAAGGTTCTCGATTCGCTCATGCTGGCGATCATTGGCCTGTTCGCCTTCATCGCCATGTGGCATGGGGCGGGGATCGTGGCCGAATCCATTCGCATGGGCCGGCATACCTCCACCATGCTGGGGGTGCCCAAGTGGATGACCGAAAGCGCCATTCCGGCGGGCTTCGGCCTGCTTCTGGCCCAGGTTGCGGCGGAGTTCGTCAAGCTGTGGCGCGGCAGCGCCATTCCCGCCCAGGGCCATGCCAGCGGCGAGCAGACCGGGGGGTGAAAGGGATGCGGTCAGGCGGGGATGATGCAATGAACTGCTACGCGGGGCGCAGGCCATGACCACCGTCTACATTCTTGCCGCCCTTTTTGCCCTCCTGCTGTTGCGGGTGCCGGTGGCCTTTGCCCTGGGCGGGCTGGGGGTGGCCATGCTGTGGCTGGATGGCGACAGCCTGGTGATGGTGCCGCAGGCGCTGTTTTCCTCCATGGACAGTTTCATCCTGCTGGCCATCCCGATGTTCCTGCTGATGAGCAACATCCTGCTCAAGGGCGGCATCGGGGCCGATCTGTTCGCCGCGGTGCAAAGCTGGGTGGGGCACTGGCCGGGCGGACTGGGGGTGGCGACCATCATTTCCTGCGCCATTTTCGCCGCCATTTCCGGCTCTTCGGTGGCCACGGCGGCGACCATTGGCACAGTGGCCATTTCCGAAATGACCAAGCGCGGCTATGAGCGGCCTTTCGTGCTCGGCCTGCTGGCGGCGGGCGGGACCTTGGGGATTCTCATTCCGCCGTCCATTCCGCTCATCCTCTATGGCGTCATCACGGAGGAAAGCATCGTCCAGCTGTTCCTGGCCGGCATAGGGCCGGGGCTGTTCCTGGCCTCCCTGTTCATCCTCTATTCCATGCTCCATGCGCGCCTGTCGCCCCATTACCAGCCGGTGCCCAGGGCCACCTGGGCAGAGCGCAAGAGCGCCACCTTGAAGGCCCTGCCGACGGTGATCCTGGCAGCCATCGTCATCGGCGGCATCTATGCGGGCTGGTTCACCCCATCGGAGAGCGCCGGGATCGGCTTTTTCGTCTCTCTCGTCATCGTCTTTTCCATGCGCCGCATGACATGGGCGAAGCTGAAAGAGGCGGTGGAGGCCTCCATGAAGACGACGGTGACCATCTTCCTCATCGTCGCCGGGGCCAAGCTCTTCGGCAAGGCCATCACCCTTTACCAGATCCCGCAACACATCTCCCTGGCCATCACCGCCAACATCACCGAGCCGGCCCTGTTCATCCTGCTGGTGGGCGGGGTGCTGCTGGTCATGGGCTTCGTGCTCGAATCGCTCTCCATGCTGCTCATCATGGCGCCGGTGCTCTATCCGTCGCTGGAGGCCATGATGATCGATCCCATCTGGTTCGGCATTTTCTTCGTGGTGCTCATCGAAACCGCCCTGATCACGCCGCCGGTGGGGCTCAACCTTTTCGTCATCCAGGCGGTGGCGCGCTCCACCCTCTTGGAGGTGGTGCGCGGCGTCTGGCCCTTCATTCTCATCCTGCTGGGCACCGCCGCCTTGCTGTGGTTCTGGCCGGGCCTGGCCACCTATAT
>JALSNA010000341.1 GCA_026987255.1 Hyphomicrobiales bacterium
TTGGATCTCTTTGCTCATGGGCGTGCAGTTCGGCCTGCTCATGCTGGCGGTTTTCGCCATCACATTGCCCTTGTGGTTTTTCGCCATCGGCCCGGCCATCATGGTGGCCGCAAATGCCTATCTTCTGGGACGGGAGTTCTTCACCATGATCGCCATGCGTCACATGCCCCGCCGCGAGGCGGCAAGATTGCGCAAGGCCAACGCCGGGCGCATCTTCGCCGCCGGCATCATCCCGGCCCTGCTGGCCCATGTGCCGGTTCTCAACCTTTTCGTGCCGCTTTTCGCCACCGCCTATTTCACCCACATCTACAAGATGATCGCCGCCGAAACGCAATGATCCGGCATTTGAGGCTCCGGGCATCATGAAAACCAGGATCCGGGTGCTGGCCTTGAACGGGGTTTTTCTGCAAGCTCTTGATTGTCAAGGATGAAATCGCCATTGGCGCGTCTCGGTGAAAAAACCTGATAGTCCGGCCGTTCAAAGGCTCGATCCAGCCGCATGCACCACGAAGCGCTTGTCACAACAACGCCCTGAGGCCTTCGCGGTAGGTGGGGAACCTGGGCCGCCAGCCCAGTTCGGCCTTCAGCAGGGCATTGGAGACGCGCTTGGACTCGCCATAGAAGGAGCGCGCCATGGGGGAAAGATCGGCCTTGTCGAAATCCACCAGCGGCGGCGGCGCGATTCCCAAAAGTTCATGGGCAAAAAGCGCCACCTCGTGCGGCGCCGCCGGTTCGTCGTCCACCACGTTGTAGATGGCCCCTGGCCGCGGCCTGGCCATGGATGCCTCAAGGGCGGCCGCCAGGTCGGCCACGTGAATGCGCGAAAAGACCTGACCGGGCTTGACCACCAGCGCCTTGCGGTATCCCGCCCGCGCTTTCTGAAGCGGGTTGCGCCCCGGCCCGTAGATGCCCGGCAGACGGAAGATGTGCACCGGCAGGCCATGGTCCGCATGCAGCTTCAGCCAGCCGTTCTCGGCCGCCAGCCGCCATTTCCCGCGCTGGCTCACTGGCGCTGGCGGGGTCTTTTCATCCACCCAGGCCCCGCCATGATCGCCATAGACCGCCACCGTGGACAGATAGCCCGCCCAGTCCAGTTGCCGCGCATGGGCCGCCAATTGCGCCCCCAAACCCAGCAAGGCCGGATCGCCCGCCTGGGAGGGGGGAATGGAGCTCAGCACATGGCTCACGCCATCCCAGGCCTCCTTCGGCAGGGGGGCTGCGCCAGCGAACGGCCAGGCCCGCCAGCCCCTGTCGCGGATGGCCGCAAGGCCCGCCGCGTCGCGCGCCGTGCCGGAGATTGTCCAGCCTTGCGCTTGCAGGCGCAACGCCAGCTGCGTGGCCACATAACCCAGCCCCAGAAACAGCATGTGTCCGCTCATGTTTCCCCATCCTCCTGCGTGGCCAGCCATTCGGCGCGCACCAGTGCATCAGGTTCGCTCTCCAGCGCCCCCTTGCGCAAGGCGGCGAACTCCCTTTCGTCCATCAGCCGGGCGGCGGCCCATACCGCCATGGCGCGCACCAGCGGCGGGCCATCGGTGAGCCGCGCCAGCACGTGCGGCAACAGGCGCGCATCATGGCTGTTGCCCATGGCGATGAGCACATTGGACACAAACCGCGCCCACCCGGCGCGGCGCACCGGGGAGCCTGCGAACATCCTGCGCCAGGCTGCCTCGTCAAGGGCCGCAAGCTCCGCCAGCGGCGGATCGGTCAGCTGTGCCTTTGGTTTCAGCCGCTCTTCCCTGGCCTCTTTGGCAAAACGGTTCCATGGGCATATGGCCAGGCAATCGTCACAGCCGAAGATGCGGTTGCCCATGGCCGGGCGCAAGGCACGCTCGATCGGCCCCTTGTGCTCGATGGTCAGATAGGAGATGCACTTGCGCGCATCGATCCGCCCCGGCCCCATGAAGGCCCCCGTCGGGCAGATCTCCAGACAGCGGCTGCACCTGCCGCAACGATCCGCGGCGGGCGCATCGGGCACAAGTTGCGCGGCGGTCAGAATGATGCCGAGAAACAGCCAGTTGCCCCAATCGCGCGAGACGATGCAGGTATGCTTGCCCGGCCAGCCTATGCCCGCCTGGGCCGCCAGAGGCTTTTCCATCAAGGGCGCGGTGTCCACGAAGACCTTGACC
>JALSNA010000342.1 GCA_026987255.1 Hyphomicrobiales bacterium
CGCCCAAGGGCTTCTTAGAGCATACCAAGCTGGAGCTGTTCACCGATCAGGTCTTCTGCTTCACGCCCAAGGGTGATCTCATCGTCCTGCCGCGCGGCGCCACGGCCATCGATTTCGCCTATGCCGTGCATACCGACATAGGCAACGCCACCGTGGGTTGCCGCATCAATGGCCACCATGCCCCCCTGCTGACACAGCTCAACAATGGCAACGAGGTGGAGATCATCACTTCGGCGACCCAGGACGTGCCGCCCGCCGCCTGGGAGAATCTCGTGGTCACCGGCAAGGCGCGCGCCGCCATCCGCCGCGCCAACCGTCTGGCCTCGCGGGCCGACTATATCGGCCTGGGCGAGGAGATTCTCGAACGCTGGCTGGAGAAACTGGACCGCAAGCTGGACAAGAGCGAGCTGGCGGCCGCCTTCCCGCGCATCGGCATCATGGATGTGGATGACGGCCTGGAGGCCCTGGGGCGCGGCGAGATTTCCATCGGCGAGGTGCTCAGCGCCATGGGCGTGGAGGAGAAGGAGGCGCAAGGTGCCGCGCACCTGCTGCCGGGCAAGAGGGCCACCGATGCGCAAGGGCGGCTGAACCTGCGCAAGGCCATCCTGGCGCGCAACCTGGAGCGCTCCTTGCCCATGCGCATCTCCCCAGATGCCGGCGCGGTGCCCGGCGAACGCATCATCGGCATCCGGGAAGCGGATGGTGGCGTGACCATCTATCCCATCTTCGCCAGACGGCTGGAAAAATACGAGGAAGAGGCTGGCCGCTGGGTGGATCTGAAATGGAACATGGCCGATCTGGAAGGGGCGCTCTTTCCCGCCCGCATCAAGGTGGTGGTGCACAACGAGGTGGGGGCGCTGGCCGAGGTGGCGCGCATCATCGGCGAGCGTGGCGCCAATATCGAAAATCTCGTCATGACCCATCGGGCCAGCGACTTCTACGATTTCGACATCATGGTCGAGGTGCGCGACCTGGAGCATCTCAACGAGATCCTCGCCAGCCTGAACCATCTGGATGTGGTTTCCGAAGCCGTCCGCTTCGCCGGCTGAGATATCAAAACCCCAGCCGCGCCAGGCGGCTGTCTATGCCCGCCGCATAGGACAGGCCGCAGATGAGCACATGCGTCAGGTGCGGATATATCAGGTAAACGTCGCGCCGCACATCGAAAAATCCCTGCCGGTCGAAATCATCCATCAATTCCGCATAGGCATCGAAAAAGGCCGCTCCGGCGGTGCCGAACATGGTCATGAAGGCCAGGTCATATTCGTAATGTCCATGATAGATGGCCGGATCGATGAAGGCCGCCACCCTGCCATGGGCGGCGATGACATTGCCGCCCCAGATGTCGCCATGCAGCAAGGAAGGGTGGGCAGGCTCGGTGATGAACTCATCCAGATGGGCGCAAAGGCGCTCGATGCGCGCCAGCAGCGAGGCGGAAAGCCCGGCCCGCTCATGGGCCAGCCGGGCCATGAACATCAGCCTGTTGTCGCGGAAGAACTCCACCCAGCTCGCACGGCGCGAATTGGGCTGTGGCAAGGGGCCGATGGTGGTATCGAACTTAAGCCCGAAATGGTCTCGCGGCCTGCCGTGCATGGCGGCCAGCAGGTGCGCCATGTGGCGCTCGCCACTGGCCCCTAAGGAACCGGAGCCGGGGATGTAATCCATCACCAGCAGGTCATCTTCGCACAAGTGCACCTTGGGCACCGGGATTTCCCCCGCCAGCCTTTGCAGCATGCGCCCCTCGATGCGCAGATGATCCGGCCGTGGCCCGCGCCCGTGCTTGGCCACCACCTTGCGCCCATCGGCCAGCTTTGCCACCTCCAGCGACAGGCCATAGGAGCCCGAAAGCGGCCGCATGCCGCCCACCCGGACTCCCAGTGCCCTTTCAATGCGCGCGCATATGCCCTCACCATCCCTCATGGCGGCCAATATAGGCCATCTTCCCCCGCTTGCGAATGCCCCGCTGCGGGCTCGGGAAGAGGTGGGGGTCTCGCACCCCGTCGTGATGGCCGCGCCGCAAACCGGCTTGTCCGGGCCGCCTTTCTTGTCACGTCATGGCCGCGTCCAGGTCGGCAATGAGGTCATCGGCGTCCTCTATGCCGATGGACAGGCGGATGACATCGCCGCTG
>JALSNA010000343.1 GCA_026987255.1 Hyphomicrobiales bacterium
AGGAGGTGCCGGCCAGGGCGGCGGCCCCCAGCGGGCTTTCGTTCATCCGTGCGCGGGCATCGTTGAAGCGCCCGTAATCGCGCGAGAACATCTCCACATAGGCCAGCATGTGATGGCCGAAGGTCACCGGCTGGGCCGTCTGCAGATGGGTGAAGCCGGGCATGAGCACCTCCGCGTGCCGCTGTGCCTGAATGGCGAAGGCGCGCATCAGGCCGATGAGCTGGCCCATGATGTGATCGATGCTGGCGCGCACATGGAGGCGGAAATCCACCGCCACCTGGTCGTTGCGCGAGCGCGCCGTGTGCAGCCTGCCGGCCGCATCGCCGATCAATTCCGCCAGGCGGCTTTCGATGTTCATGTGAATGTCTTCCAGGGCGCGAGAAAACGTGAACTTTCCTGATTCGATTTCCGCCGCGATGGTGCTAAGACCATTCAGGATCTTCTCCGCATCGGCCCTGCTGATGATGCCCCGTTCGGCCAGCATCTCGCAATGGGCCTTCGATGCGGCGATATCCTGGGCGTGAAGGCGCTTGTCGAAATCGATGGAGGCGTTTATCTCCTCCATGAGCTCTCCGGGGCCTTCGGAAAAACGCCCGCCCCACATCTTGTTGGCCATGTCCAGTCACTCCGTGAAAGGCAAAACATCATGAGCCGGAACGATCAGACGAAAAAAGGCAAAAGGCTCTCCCCCGCTCTCGTCATCCTCGCCGTCCTGGCCGCCCTGGCCGTGGTTTACGGCATTTTCGCCCTGCAGGGCAACAACAAGCAGGCCGGCCCGGAGCAAAAGGGCCAGGCCTTCAGCCAGCAGATGGCCACCGGCGCCATGAAGCGGCTGGTCTTTCACAAGACGCCGAAGGACGTGAGCCACCTGGAGTTCACCGACGGGCAGGGCAAGGTGCGCAAGCTCGGCGAATGGAAGGGCAAGGTGGTCATGGTCAATTTCTGGGCCACATGGTGCTTTCCGTGCCGCCGGGAAATGCCGGAAATCGGCAAATTGCAGAAGGCTTACGACAAGAAGGACTTCGAGATCATCGCCGCCTCGGAGGACAAGAAGGGCTATGACTGGGCCAAAAAGGGCATCTATGCCCTGGACGGGGACAATCTGACCTTGCTCATGGACAGCGGGTCGAAATCCCTGCGCGCCCTGGGCGAGCGGGGGCTGCCCACCACCATCCTGGTGGACAAAAAGGGGCGCGAGTTCGCCCGCCTGATCGGCCCGGCCGCCTGGGCCAGCGCCGAGGCGAAGGCCATCATCAACAAGGCGATTGCGCAAAAGTGAACGAAGATGCATGCTCGCGGCCTTGTCCCGGCGCAGCAGGCATGGCAATCAAGACTGGCCAAATCCGGGCCACATCATGGGAGCCTGACATGGGTCTTGACGTATCGATCTGGGCGGCCTTCGCCGCCGGTGTCCTGTCGTTTCTTTCGCCCTGCGTGCTGCCGCTGGTGCCGCCCTATCTGTGCTATCTGGCCGGGGTGAACCTGGAGGAGCTCACCGGCGCCGATGCGCAGCAGAAGAAGGCCTCCTCGCGCAAGGCCCTGCTGGCCGCCTTCGTCTTCGTGCTCGGCTTTTCCACCATCTTCGTGGCGCTGGGGGCGGGAGCTTCGGCCATCGGCCAGCTTCTGCGCGAATATCTCGATATCCTGGCCAAGATCGCCGGTGTGGTCATCATCATCATGGGGCTGCATTTTCTCGGCGTCTTCAAGATCCGCTTCCTGCTCATGGAGAAGCGCTATCAGGCCTCCACGAGCTCGGCCACCCTCATCGGCGCCTATGTGATCGGGCTGGCCTTCGCCCTGGGCTGGACGCCCTGCATCGGCCCGGTGCTGGCCTCCATCCTGGCCATCGCCGCCTCCGAGGAGAGCGTGGCCAAGGGGGCGGGCCTGCTGGCGGTCTATTCCGCCGGGCTGGGCATTCCCTTCCTGCTGGCGGCCTTCGCCATCAACGGTTTTCTGGCCTTCATGAAGCGCTTTCGCAAGCATCTGGGCACGGTGGAAAAGATCATGGGCGCCTTCCTGGTGCTCACCGGCATCATGTTCCTGACCGGCACCATGCAGACGGTCTCCTCCTGGCTTCTGGAGGCCTTCCCCTTCCTGGCCAATATCGGCTGATTGACG
>JALSNA010000344.1 GCA_026987255.1 Hyphomicrobiales bacterium
GTTCGCCGCTTAAGCCCTGTTCATCCGTCAGCCATGCATGCAGGGCTTCGGGATCCTGCTCGTTCAGCAGGCGCTCGATGACCTGCCATTGCTGTTGCCAGCTCATGCTGGTCCAGCGTGGGCCGAAGGCCTTCTTGTGCCCCAGGGCGGCGCGCACTTCGTTGCCGGCCATCTTGTCGCGGTTGGGGCGCTCCTTGTTGAAGCGCGCGGCCTCGGGCAACTTCAGGAGCTTGCGCAGGGACTTGTAGCCGACATGTTTCTTGTCCTGCAAGGCAAGGACGAGACGGTCGCGCTCTTCCAGTGTCAGCTTGCGGGTATGCTCACCGGGCTGCTGGATTTCCAGGTGGTTGACTTCCTGATACAGGCGCAGCTCCTGAAACAGCGGGTGCGCCTTGGGCAGGCGGGTTTCTTCCGGGATGAAGGTGCACTTGCCCACCCGCGGTGGTTTCAGCGGGCGCTGGCCGAAGATGATGTAATGCAGGCGGTCTTTCAGGTTGTCGTTCAGCAAGCCCGGATGATGCTTTTGCTGGGCCTGCCAGATCTTGTCGAACTCCTCTTCCAGCAACTTGCGGGTGGGATAGAAATCATAGCCGCTGCCTTTTGCGTTTTCACCGGTTTCCGGGCGCAGGCGGGCGCGGGTGGAAAGGCCTTGTTGCTGGCGTTGCCAGAGGAATTCGCCAAAGGTGCGGGCCTCCATTTCCATCATGGCCTGTTCCAGGCGGGCGGCGGCAGTTTTGATCGCGCCTGCCTCGTTGTTGCGCGCGTCGGTCTTGCGGTTGGACTTGAAGCCGCGGCGCTGGTTCAGGTGAAACAGGGCGCGGCCCAGCTCATGGGGCGAGAGCTTTTCCTCCAAAGCGCGCCTGCGCAGCTCGTAGGGATCAAGCCGTTCCAGCTCCTTGCGCGTTTTTTCATCCCCCGGCATCAGCCCGGCGCGGATCAGCTCGCGCATCAGGGCCTCGCGGCGGTTCTTGTAGCGATCACGCCGGCGGCGCATGCCGCGCGCCATGCGCCGATCCTCGGCCAGGGATTTCCTGCTTTGCGGATCGCGGCCATCCGCAAAGATGCGCACACCGCCATCGATTGAGCGCACGGCCTCATAGCGCCCGCCTTCATCCTTGCGCAGTTCGTGGATCCACCAGCCGATGGAATTGGTGCCGATATCCAGTGCAAGCCGGTGGTTCATGGCGGTTCCCTTCATGTAATTCAACTTTACCAAGCGACACAATTCTAACTTGCACTTGGCAGGTTGACAATCTCTATGGCAGAGACATATAATGTGAACGCAGATCAAAAAACGCGGTCTGGCCGTTAACAAGTAGCTCAGACTGCAACATTTGGGGGCGGAGGCCACGGCCTTCGCCCTTTTGATTTGCGTTGCGGAAAAGCAGGCGCATTCAAATACCGGGGCCACAAGGGCGCACGATGAAGACGAGGGGCAAGCTCCCTGCCGCATCAACCGCTGCTCCAGCGGGGATTGCATGTCGCGGCGGCCGCCGGCAGTTGGTGCCCGAGGGGAATTTGTCAGGTACACCATGCGACGCATATTGACGGGACTTGTGGGGGCCTTGGCGTGTTCATCGGCCGGCATGGTGCGGGCGCAAGTGGAAAGGCCGCGCCTGTTGTTTGCCTCGGGGTTTGAACGCGGGGTGAAGCTGGGGAAACAGACCCCCGATTACCGCAAGATTTATGGGCGCGACAGCACGACCGGCTATCGATGGCCGATCAAGGTGTTGGGGGCAAGCCAGAGCGCCCTGCATCCGATCCACCACGACAACCACAAGGCGGTCTTCAACCGCATTGTGCGGATTCGGGGCCATGACGGCAAATTGACGCGGGTTCTGTATTCCAGAGAAAATTACGCAGTAAAGGGGAAATATACCCAAAGCCCTTATGAAATCCTGAATGTCCAACGCGGACGCAGTGATTTGTACATCCGGTACTGGATGAAAATTGACGGGCGGATGTTGCGGAAAAAATTGCACAACAAATGGCGGGCCCTGTTTGAATACAAAACCAGGGGCTATGGCAAGGGCACGGGATTTCGCTTGATCGGCTTTGTTTATACGGACAACAAGGGCAAGCCCTATTGGGCGTGGCAGGGCGATGTAAATCCGGAAAAACCATTATGGGAAATCTACAACACTGATGTCCCGGTGCCGCGCAACGAATGGTTCCTGATGGAGGTTTTCTGGCATTGGAGCGAGGGCAACGGCGGGCGCGCCTTGTGGAAGGTCAACGGTCAGCTCATAGGCGACCATCGCGGCCCAACCACCGTTAACAGCAAACCGATCGATTTCATCATGCCGTTTCAGATTTATGGCAATGGCAACCCAAAGCGCCAGTGGGTGGACGATCTGGAAATCTGGACGGGGATTCCTGCCAAATATCGGTAATGGTCAGGGATTCTTGCCGCGGCGGGCCTGTGAAATTGCCAGCTTCCCACGACAAGCGGGGATCTCAAAAAACGCTTGCGCGCCCATCCTCACCCCCTGCCAGCCACCCCGATCATGGGACACTGCGGCTGTTTGGCAGGGGGCGAGGAGGGTCTTCAGACAGTTGCTGGAGATGCCCATGACGGCGAGGCCGATAGCTTCATGCCGTAAATTCGCCCCTCCTGCGCCAGCGCCTGCAAAGTGCCCGGACGCAATGGCCGGCACTGCTGAAAAGCCCGCAGCACACGCCGAATTCGTCCCCTAGGGTCAGGACTCATAAAGAGGGATGGCAGATGCAGGATTCAGGCAAAATCCCGCTGTCTTTTCGTCCCCAGGCAATACTTGAAGGTATTGGCAAGGGCGAAAAGGCTCCGGGATGAAGCATGAATCCTGCAGATGCCGTTCAAATTTATGGGTCCAGACCCCCAGGCAAGCTACGGACAAGTTTGCGCAGCTATCCATCGGGACGATGTCTGAACAAGGCGGAGTCCGAAGGAGTGGGCCATGCAGATCTTTTCCATCGCATCGCAGCGCGCAGGCTGGCTGGCCGCCCGGCTGGGCGTGATCTCGGGCAATGTGGCAAATGCCAGCACGCCCGGTTACCGCGCCCGGGAAATCACCCCCTTTACCGCTGTTCTCGAAAACCGGCAGGTGCACATGGCGCGCACCAATCCGGCCCATCTGAACATCAACGGGCAGGCCGCCCAGGCCGGTTTCGAGGTGCGCGAGGCGCCAGTGGCCCAAATGACCCATTCGGGCAACTCCGTTTCCCTGGAGAAGGAGATGCTCGATGGCGCCGCCACCGTGAGGGCCTATCGTCTGAACACCAGCATCGTGCGGGCCTATCACCGCATGTTCCTGATGAGCCTGAGGAACAATTGACCATGGCCGATCCTCTCCTTGCACCCCTCAGCGTGGCTGCCTCCGGCTTGCGCGCCCAGTCGGAGCGCATGCTGGTCGCGGCCCAGAATATCGCCAATGCACGCTCCACCGGCAATGCGCCGGGCGCCGATCCCTACCGGCGCAAGACCATCAGCTTTGCTTCCGAACTGGACAGGCATTCGGGCCTGCAAACCGTTCAGGTGGCCGGGCGCGGCGAGGATCCTTCGCCCTTCCGCCTGGAATACCGCCCCGGGCATCCGGCCGCAGACCGCAATGGATACGTCAAGATGCCCAATGTCGATCTGCTGATCGAGACAGCGGACTTGCGCGATGCGAACCGCATGTATCAGGCCAACCTCCAGGTGGTGCGCCAGGCGCGCGAGATCGTCACCATGACCATGGATCTGCTGAGGACCAACGGATGATTGCAGCTATCGGGAAAACCGCCGCATTGGATGCCGCATCGGCCATTCGCCCGCCGCAAGGCTCTTTGCTTTCCTCCGGGCCGCAAAAGGCGGGGGCGGATTTTGCCGATGCCCTGAAATCGGCTGCTGCGGATGCGCTGCACGGCCTGCAGGGCAGCGAGCTGACCGCCATCCGGGGCATCGAGGGCAAGGCGGATATCCAGACGGTTGTCGATCAGGTCATGGCCGCCGAGCGCACCTTGTCCGCGGCCCTGGCCATCCGCAACAAGCTGATCTCCGCCTGGCAGGACATCAGCCACATGCAAATCTAGGAGAAACCGCCATGAGGGCTTTGGCCATTTCCGCCACGGGCATGTCGGCCCAGCAGCTGAATGTCGAGGTGATCGCCAACAACATCGCCAATATCAACACCACCGGCTTCAAGCGGGCGCGCGCGGAGTTCACCGATCTTCTCTATCAGATAGACCGCATGCCGGGCACCGCCATGCGCGGCGGCGAGGGGGTCGTTCCGGAGGGAACCCAGCTGGGTCTGGGCGTGCGCGCCGCCGCCATCCGCAAGCTCCATCAGCAGGGCGCCCTGGCCCAGACGGGAAACCGTCTCGATCTGGCCCTGGCCGGGCGTGGCTGGTTCCGCATCACCGGGCCGGGTGGCGAAACCCTCTATACGCGCGCCGGGGCCTTCAACAAGAGCGCCACGGGCCAGCTCGTGACCATTGACGGATATGTGGTGCAGCCGCCCATCACCATTCCGCAGGAGGCCGTGGATGTGATCGTCAATGCCTCTGGCCAGGTCTTCGCGCGCCTGGACGGGCAGACGGATCTGCAACCCCTGGGGCAGATCGCCCTGGCGAATTTCGCCAATGATGCGGGCCTGGAGCCGCTGGGCAACAACCTGTTCCGGCAGACGGAAGCCTCCGGCGCGGCGGTTGTGGGCAATCCCGGCGATCCCGGTTTCGCCCAGATAAGGCAAGGCTACCTGGAGTCGTCCAATGTGGACGCGGTCAAGGAGATCACCGAGCTGATCACGGCGCAGCGGGCCTATGAAATGAACTCCAAGGTCATTCAGGCCGTGGATGAAATGATGAGCACGGTTTCGAGGCGCTGAAGATGAGCGGCAAAGGCCTGGCATTGGCGCTGGCGGGTGCGATCCTGCTCATGGCGGGGGCTCTCCCGGCAACATCGGGCGAAAAGACGCAAAGGCAGATTCCGGTTCCGGCGGCGACCATTTATCCCGGCGAGGTCATCCGCGCCGCCATGCTGCGCCTGCGTCCCGTTTCCGCCCGCTATTACGCGCGCGGCGGATTTGTGGCCGAAGCGGGCAGGATCGTGGGAAAGATGGCGCGGCGCACCCTCGTGCGCGGCCGTCCCGTTCCGCCCAATGCCTTGCGCGAGCCCTATGCCGTTTTCAGCGGCAAGGCCGTGCAGGTCATCTATCGCTCCGCCGGACTGTCGATAACCATTCTCGGCACGGCCCTTGAATCCGCCTCCAGCGGCGAGGTGGTGGCGGTGCGCAATGTTGACAGCGGCCGCATCATTCATGGTGTGGCCCAAAAGGATGGAACGGTCCTGGTGAAAACACCATGAGAACGGCTCAAGGCACATATCGGCTCCGCGCCCTTGCCGCCCTGCTGGCGCTGCTGGCCCTGGGCGCGCCGGCCATGGCGAAAGTGCGCATCAAGGACATCACCACCCTGGACGGGGTGCGCGCCAATCAGCTCGTCGGCTATGGTCTTGTCGTCGGTCTGCAGGGCAGCGGCGACAGCATGCGCGGATCGCCCTTCACCGAACAGTCGCTGCGCGCCATGCTCGAGCGGCTGGATGCCAAATATGCCCGTGGCGCTTCACGCACGCGCAATGTCGCCTCGGTCATGGTAACCGCCAAGCTGCCGCCCTTCATCCGCAAGGGATCGCGCATCGATGTCAATGTGGCCTCCCTTGGCGATGCCACCTCCCTTGCCGGCGGCACCTTGGTCATGACGCCTCTCAAGGGCGCCGATGGCAAGGTCTATGCCGTGGCGCAGGGCTCCGTCGTGCTCTCCGGCTTCAAGGCCCAGGGGCAGGCGGCGCAGGTCACCCAGGGCGTGCCCACCAATGCCCGCATCCCCGGAGGGGCGATTGTCGAAAGGGAGCTGGAGGGAGACTTTTTCCGCAAGAAGATGCTGGTCTTCAATCTGAAGAACCCGGATTTCGACACGGCGGTGCGCGTGGCCGCCGCCATCAATGCCTATGGACGCAAGCACTTCGGCAGGAAACTGGCCGCCGCCCGCGATCTGCGCGCCATTTTCGTCAGGCGGCCCAAGGGCATTTCCGTGGCCCGGCTGGTGGCCGCCCTGGGCAGCCTGCGCATAGAGCCCGATGCGCCCGCCCGCGTGGTCATTGACGAGCGCACCGGCACGGTGGTCATCGGGCAGGCGGTGCGTGTCTCGACGGTTGCCGTGACCCACGGCAATCTGACGGTGCGCATCACCGAGATGCCCGTCGTCTCCCAGCCCGCGCCCCTCTCCAGGGGGCGAACCACCATCGTGCCGCAGACATTCGTCACCACCGAGGAAAGAACCGGAAACATTGCCATTCTCGCAGGCGCCGATCTGCAGAAGCTGGTCAGCGGCCTCAATCGCATGGGCGTCAAGCCCAAGGGCATCATCGCCATTCTTCAGGCCATAAAGTCCGCAGGCGCGCTGCAGGCGGAGCTGGTGGTGGAATAGGAGCGCCCATGACACTATCCAGGCATATGCGCCCCCTTGCCATCATCTTCTTGCTGCTGGTGCCCCATCAGGCGCTGGCCGCGGGCGCCAGCGCCGCCCGCGATCATGGCCGGCCGGCGCGGCAAAAGACGGCGAGCCAGGCGAAGAAGCTGAAAAAGGCCCTCCAGCCGAAACTTCCCGCGGACATCCGCGAGGATTACCAGAAGTATTGCTACAACATTTCCGATGCCGCCAGGGATGCCCGCTATGCTTTGCAAAAGCACAAGCTGGAGGCCCTGGAGGGGCGCCTGAACGAGCTGTTGCGCAAGCTTGAGAAAAGGAAAAGGGAATACATGACCTGGGTCTTGCGGCGCAAGGAAATCACCGGCCGCATGACCAGGGCGATGCTGGATGTCTATGCCAAGATGGAGCCCGAGGCGGCGGCATCCCAGATTTCGCGCATGGAATATGCCGTGGCCATAGCCATCCTGACCGGCCTGAAACCGCAAAAGGCTTCCGCCATCCTGACCGAAATGGATCCGAAAAAGGCCGGCAAGCTTGTCAATGTCATCGTCGGCGCGGTGGCCGAAGGGGCGCGCCCGGCCAGGGGAGAAACCAATTGATGCGCACAGGATTGCTCATGCCATTTTCCCTGCTGCTGGCGGCCTGCGCGGCCAATCTGGAGGATATTGGCCGCGCCCCGGGCATGTCTCCGGTGGGGGCCGGGATGACCGCCTCCATAGGCAAGGTGATCGCCCCGGCGCGGGCAAGGAAAGCTCCGGCGCGCTATTCCCTCTGGCCGGAGGGCAAGGAGAGCATGTTTCACGACCAAAGAGCGCGCATGGCCGGGGACGTCATCGCGGTGCTCATCCAGATCAATGACTGGGCGACCCTGGACAACTTCACCAAGCGCGGCAGAAAGGCGGATCTGAGCGCCGGTTTTGGCGCCGAATACAGCCTCGATGACAAGGCCTCCGGCGCATCGGAAAAGTTCACATCCAGCGGCAAGGGCACGGCCGGTTCCGATTCCAGCTTCTCCGGCAAGGGCTCCATAGGCAGGTCGGAAAAGATCAACCTGTCCATCGCGGCCGTCATCACCAAGGTGCTGCCCAATGGCAATTTCCTCATCTCCGGCTCTCAGGAGGTGCGGGTGAACAATGAATTGCGGGTGCTGAAGGTGGCCGGCATCGTCCGCCCGGAAGACATTTCGCAAGACAACACGATCAATTATGACCGCATCGCCGAGGCGCGCATCTCCTACGGCGGGCGCGGCCGGATCAGCGAAGTGCAGCAGCCCGGCTGGGGCCAGCAGATCTGGGATGCCATCAACCCGTTTTGAGGAGATTTGCCGGCAATGGACGCGCAGACGGAAAAACGCGGCGGCGGCGCCAGGGGCGTGATCGCAGGGGCGCTGGTGGCAACGCTGCTGGCCGCGGCAGCCGGTGCCGCCATGGGATATGTCCTGGGGCCGGGCATGTTCCCGCCCTCGCACAAGAAAGCCACGGTGGAAAAGGAGGACAGGGAAAAGGACAAGAACAGGCAAGAAGCCGCCGGCATCTATGGCCGGGACAGCACCATGGTGCGCCTGAAGCCGGTGATGACCAATCTGCGCGCGCCGTTCAAGTCCTGGGTGCGGCTGGAGGGCGCGCTCATCGTCAAGGGCGAAGGTCTGGACGAGAAGGGGCTGGATGAAATGGGCGCTCTCGTGCAGCAGGACTTGCTCGCCTATCTGCGCACCTTGTCCCTGAAGGATCTGGAAGGGGCCAGCAATCTTGCCTTCCTGCGCGATGACCTGACGGAGCGCGCCAGGATCCGCACCGGCGGCAAGGCCGGGGAGTTCGTCATTCTGTCCCTGGTGGTCGAATGAAGGCAATCTGGCGCATCATGGCAGCCATCGCCGCGCTGTGCTGCGCGGCGGGCGCAGCAGCGGCCCAGCAGGCGAGCGGCGCGGATTTGCCCATTGCGGCGGGGCAGCTGGTCACCGGCCGCATCGTGCAGATGGTCGTTGTCCTGACCCTGCTGTCGCTGGCGCCGGGGCTTTTGGTCATGGTGACCAGCTTCACGCGCATTGTTGTCGCCCTGTCCTTCCTGCGCTCCGGGCTGGGGCTGCAATCCACGCCGGCCAATCTCATCCTCATATCGCTGGCGCTGTTCATGACCTTTTTCGTCATGCAGCCGGTCTTCGAGCAATCCTGGACTCAAGGGGTGCGGCCGCTGATGGAAAACCGCATCACCCAGCAGCAGGCCTGGCAGCGGGCCGTCTCTCCCTTCAGGGACTTCATGCTCGATCATGTGCGCGACAAGGATCTCGGCCTGTTCCGGGATCTGGCGCAGAATGCCAGGGGCGGCAAGAAGGATGGCAAGCCTGCCGCCCCGGCGCCAGATGGCAAGGCGGCGGGGCCGCAGGAGGTCTCCTTGCGCATCCTCATCCCGGCCTTCATGATCTCCGAGTTGCGGCGCGGCTTCGAGATCGGCTTTCTCATTGCTCTTCCCTTTCTGGTCATCGACCTCATCGTTGCCACCATCACCATGTCCATGGGCATGATGATGCTGCCGCCAACGGTGATTTCGCTGCCCTTCAAGATCCTGTTTTTCGTTCTCGTTGATGGCTGGAGCCTGCTTG
>JALSNA010000345.1 GCA_026987255.1 Hyphomicrobiales bacterium
CCCGGCCGGTCAGGCCGCCCACAAGTGCAGCCCGAAAAATGGGCAGCATTTTTCGGCTCAAGCTGCACGACAAGCAAAGAAGTGCAGCCCGAAAAATGGGCACCAATTTTCGGCATCAAGCTGCACGACAAGCAAAACGAAGTGCAGCCCGAAAAATGGGCACCAATTTTCGGATCAAGCTGCACGGCCAGCAAAGAAGAGCAGCCCGAAAAATGGGCAGCATTTTTCGGATCAAGCTGCACGACAAAAAATGCCGGCGCGCGCGAAGCGCGCTTGCCGTGAGACACATGACGTAAATATATGCTCGATCCATTTCTCCCCTGACCGTATCCCGAAGCGGCCACCCCCAGCGAATCCCCCCTCGGCTCCCGCCAGCGCCAACGGGCAAGGCCGCGACCGCGGCCCGGCGCCCCTGCGCCGCCCCGTCGGAGGCGCGCGCCGCAGGCGCGCTTGCCGTGAGACAAATAATGGTGCGGGCGGGGGGACTCGAACCCCCACGGCACGAAGGCCAGCGGATTTTAAGTCCGCAGCGTCTACCAATTCCGCCACGCCCGCAAATCACGCCCGCAAATTCAGGGTTCCTGACCCTGGCGCGAATCTTTTAGCCGCGCATGGGTCATGGCGTAAAGGGCCATGGCGGCGGCATTGGAGACATTGAGCGAGCGGATGGGCCCGGGCAGATCCATGCGCACCAGGTGATCGCATTTTTCCCGCGTCAGCTTGCGCAGTCCCTTGCCCTCCGCCCCCAGCACGATGGCCGCCGGATCGGGCGCGGCGGCATCACAGTCCAAGGTGCCGGGGGCGTCGCTGTCCAGCCCGAAGATCTCGAAGCCGTAGTCCTTCAGCTCATCCATGGCCCGCGCCAGATTGGTGACCTTCACGAAGGGCACGTGCTCGAAGGCCCCGGAGGCGGCCTTGGTCATGACCGCCGATCCGGATGGCGCATGGCGCGCCGTGCTCACAACGGCGGAGACGTTGAAGGCGCAGGCGCTGCGCAGGATGGCCCCCACGTTGTGCGGATCGGTGACCTGGTCGAGCAAGACGATGAGCCCCCGGCGCGGGATCTGGTCGAGCCGCGGCTGGGGCAGGGGAGAGGCAAGGAGCATGACGCCCTGGTGCACCGCCCCGCCCCCCAGCCGCCTGTCCAGCTCCCTGGGATGAACGATCTGCGGCTCCAGTCCGGCGGCGGCGAAGGCCTGCTCGAGCTTGCGCACCGCGTTGCGCGTCGCGAAGGCCTGATGAAAGACGCGCCGCGGATTGCGCAGCGCCGCCTCGCAGGCATGCAGGCCATAAAGGATGTCCCGATCCTCTTCGCGGCCCCTGTTTCGCCCTGTTGTCTTGTCCGGTTTCATTTCGTGATTATATCCCTCATGCGCCCGCCGCGCACCATTTTTCGGCAGTCCTTGCGCCCCTTGCACGAGGGCTTGAAAAAAGCGCATGGACAGGGCGCAAAACGGCTTGACAGGTGCAGGGCTTGTGCGCATAAAGCAATCCACTTGCTCAGGCGCCGCAAGGGGCCGGGCAGAATGTTCTGTGCGCTTGCGCATGGGTGATGGTTCACCCGCAAGCCGCCCAGGCGGAATGGCTGCGGAGGGGTGCCCGAGTGGCTAAAGGGGACGGGCTGTAAACCCGTTGGCTATGCCTACGTTGGTTCGAATCCAACCCCCTCCACCATTTCGCTGGCTTGTGCCATTGCGCGCGGAGCAACAAGGATATTGAAAATGCGTCCCGGCGACAGGAGCGGCCGGGTGCGCGGCCTCCGGCAACGGAGCTTCAGGCGGGTGTAGCTCAATGGTAGAGCCGCAGCCTTCCAAGCTGAAGACGGGGGTTCGATTCCCCTCACCCGCTCCATTTTCGCCGCTGCGGTCCGCGCGGCACGGGTTGTTGAGGATGGTCATGGGCGCATGCGCCGTGACGAGAAGGACAAAGAGTTGATCCCGCCGGTGAGCTGGCGAAACGTGAAGGAAGCAAGGCAATGGCGAAAGAAAAGTTTGAACGCACGAAGCCGCATGCGAACATCGGCACCATCGGTCACGTTGACCATGGCAAGACGACGCTGACGGCGGCGATCACCAAGGTTCTGGCCGAGCAGGGCGGCGC
>JALSNA010000346.1 GCA_026987255.1 Hyphomicrobiales bacterium
GGGCCCGGCCATGGCCGCAGCCGCCAGCCCGGCGATGGCGGCGCGCAGGATGAAAGGCTCGATCATGGTTTCCTCCCCTCCTTGTCCGGCGCCGATGCGGACTGGCCGCACTCATGGCCGGGGCCGCAGACATGGCCATCGGGGGCATGGACGTGATCGTGGTGGTGGGTATAGGCGGCCAGCCTGGCCAGGGCGGCAGGGCCGAACAACTCGGCATATTCCGGCGTCTGCGTCACTTCGTGCGGGTGGCCTTCGCAACACACATGGGTGTTGATGCAGACCACGTGATCGGTGCCGGCCATGACGAAATGCAGATCGTGGGAAACCAGCAGCACGCCACAGCCCAGGCGGGCGCGGATTTCACCGATGAGATCATAAAGGGCCGCCTCGCCGGCGAAATCCACCCCCTGCACCGGCTCATCCAGGACCAGAAGATCCGGCCTGCCGAGAATGGCGCGGGCGATGAGCACCCTTTGCAGCTCGCCGCCGGAGAGGGCCTGCACCGGGGCATCGCGGCGCGCCGCCACGCCGGTTTCGCGCAAGGCGGCGAGGATGTCCGCTTGCGGAGCATCGGCAGTCAGGCGCATGAAGCGGGCCACGGTCATGGGCAAGGTGGGATCCAGCGCGAGCCTTTGCGGCACATAGCCAATCTTCAGCCCCGGAGCGCGGATGACGCAGCCTTCGGCAAGGGGCAAAATCCCCAGGGCAAGGCGGATGGTGGTGGTCTTGCCGCCGCCATTGGGGCCGATGAGGGTGACGATCTCGCCACGGCGCACCGCGAAGGACACATGGCGCACCAGCCAGCGTCCGCCGGGGGCGCGAAAGCCCACGTCGCGCAATTGCAGCAAGGGCTGGTCCGGGGTTGCCTTGGTCATGTTTTTTCCATTGCGAGGCTGGCGGTTTGCACCTTTCAGGCCCATATATGGAAGCGCTGCGGGCAAATGACCAGAGGAGATTTCATCATGCCACGGGGAATGAAACGGCTGGCGGCGGCGCTGCTGGCTTTCGTCTGGGGGGCACAGGCGGCCCTGGCGGGCGCGCCCAAGGTGGTGGCGAGCATTCCGCCGCTGCATGCGCTGGCGGCGGCGGTGATGAAGGGAATTGGCAAGCCGGTTCTGCTGATCCGCGATGGCTCATCGGTGCATCATCATGCCCTGAAGCCTTCCGATGCACGCGCCCTCGAGGCGGCGGACGTGGTCGTGCTGACCAGCTACGGCCTGGAGCATTTCCTGCAAGGGCGGCTGAGAACCCTGGCGCCCTATGCGCAGATCGTGCAGGCGGGCAAGCTGAAGGGCATCCGGCTTTTGCCGCGCCGGGCCCTGAACCCGCCGGGCAGCGGCGCCTCGCCCGGCGCGGGAGAGGATCACAATGGCATCAACTGGCATATCTGGCTCGATCCGGAGAACGCCAAGGTCATCGCCTTGCGCCTGGCGGAGATTCTGACGCGCCGCGACGGGGAGCATGGGGCGCTCTATGCGGCCAACGCGGCCAATCTGGCAAAGGCGCTGGATGCGCAGACACAGGCCATCGGGACCCTGCTGGCGCCGGTGCGCGAGCGGCCCTTCATCGTCGCCCATGACGCCACGCGCTATTTCGAGGCCCGTTTCGGCCTCCATGCCCTGGCGAGCATCGAGCCGGCGGGCGGCTCGGAGCCGGGGCTGGGGCGGCTCATGGCGCTGGTGAAGCTGGCGCGGGCGCATCCGGGGATATGCGTCTTCATGACCCCTGATGCACCGGGCAAATGGGGCCGCCTGCTGACGCGCGAGGGCAAGGCCCGCATCATGACCATCGACCCGCTCGGCCTGACATTGACACCGGGGCCCGGTCTTTACCCGCAGCTGCTGCACAATCTGGGAGAGGCCTTCGCGCAATGCCTCAAAGGCTGACCTTGACCCATGGGTAAAGTAAAGAATCGGCGCAAAATCCCACTTTTGACCAATAAGTAAGGTCTTCACAAAGGGCCGGGGCCGTCCTAGATTGGCCGCCGAATTCCCCGCATGCGCAGCGTGGCCGATACCCTTGGCATTATCCGGCGCTGGCGAATCACAGGGGACCGGCAGCCATCGGTGCAAAGCGCGCCATGGCGGTTTTCGCCTGCTGACAGGGATGATGCCAAATGAACGTGCAGCCAAAAAAGACCAATGCCCGCATCGAGCCGCTGATGGGCAACGAGGCCATCGCGCGCGGCGCATGGGAGGGCGGATGCGGGGTGGCCGTGGCCTATCCGGGCACGCCCTCGACGGAAATCCTGCAGACCGTGGGAACCTTCCCCGCAGAGGACATCTACGCCGAATGGGCCAGCAATGAAAAGACCGCCCTGGACATCGCCATAGGCGCATCCTTCGGCGGCAAGCGCGCCCTGTGCGCCATGAAGCACGTGGGGCTGAACGTGGCCTCCGATTCGCTCATGTCCTTTTCCTACATCGGCGTCAACGCCGGGCTGGTCATCGTGGTGGCCGACGATCCGGGCATGCATTCGTCGCAGAACGAGCAGGACACGCGGCTTTATGCGCGCTTTGCCAACGTGCCGGTGCTGGAGCCCGCCGATGCCCAGGAGGCGCTGGACTATACGAAGACGGCCTTTGCGCTGTCGGAGGAGTTCGACACCCCGGTGATCGTGCGCTCCACGACGCGGCTGAGCCATACCCGCTCGCCGGTCATCCTCAGCGAGCGCCAGGCCGCGCCGCAACGCGCCTTCGTGGATGATTTCCACAAGAACGTCACCCTGCCGGCCCATGCGCGGGCCAACCGGCCCAAGGTGCTGGCCCGCGAGGCCAGGGTGGGAGCCTGGTTCGAGGATCACCTGACCCGCATCGACGCCGGCAAGGGCGATGTGGGCATCATCACCGTGGGCATGGCCTATTCCTACGTCAAGGAGGTGCTGCCCGGCGCGCCGGTGCTGAAGCTGGCCTCCTCGTGGCCCCTGCCGAAAAAGGCCATTGCCGAATTCGCCAAGGCTCACAAGCGCATCATCGTGGTGGAGGAACTGGAGCCGCTGATCGAGGAGCAGCTGGCGATCATGGGCATCCGCGCCGAGGGCAAGGCCTTCTTCCCGCAGGCCGGGGAGCTTTCGCCGGAGATCGTCAAGAAGGGCTTCATCGAGGCCGGGATCATCGAAGCGCCGAAGCGCAAGAAACCGGCCGAGCCGGAGATCGTGCCGCGCCCGCCCCTGCTGTGCGCGGGCTGCCCGCATACCTCCAGCTACATGGCGCTGCGGGCGCTGGATGCGCGGGTGTGCGGCGATATCGGCTGCTATACCCTGGCGGCCATCGAGCCGTTGCGCGCCATCGACACCTGCGTGGCCATGGGGGCCTCCATCGGCAATGCCGTGGGCCTGGCCAAGGCGGGCACGGAAACCAAGCCCATCGTCGCCACCATCGGCGATTCCACCTTCCTGCATTCGGGCATTCCGCCGCTCATCGATGCGGTCTACATGCGGGCCAACATCACGGTGCTCATCCTCGACAACCACATCACCGCCATGACCGGCGGGCAGGACAACGCCGCCACCGGGGTGTCGCTGCGCGGCGAGCCCACCGAGCGGGTGGATTTCGAGAAGATCTGCAAGGCGCTGGGGGTGAAATGGGTCAAGACGGTGGATTCCTACGATCTGGGCGCGCTCTACCAGGCGGTGCGCGAAGCCACCGAGCACAAGGGGGTTTCGGTCGTCATCTCCAACCGCCCCTGCGTGCTCGATCCGGTGCGCATCCGCGGCGATGCCCTGGAAGTGGTGCAGGAGACCTGCGTGGCCTGTCAATCGTGCATGAACCTGGGCTGCCCGGCCATTTCGTGGTCCGATGGCATGTATGACGGCCATCACAAGGTCAGGATCGACGAGAGCCTGTGCATCGGCTGCTCCCTGTGTGCCCAGGTCTGTCCCTCCTCGGCCATCCGGGCCAAGGGCGGCAAGGAGGCGAAACGGCCATGAGTGGAAAAGCGAAAAACGCCAATGGCGATGGCGTGACCTCGGTGCTGGTGGTGGGCGTCGGCGGACAGGGCGTCATCATGGTGTCCAAGGTGCTGGCGACCCTGTGCCAGGAGCACGGGCTGGAAGTCAAGCAGTCGGAGGTGCATGGCATGGCCAAGCGCGGCGGAGCGGTGTTCTCCCATGTGCGCTTCGGCAGGCAGGTGCATTCGCCGGTCATCCCGGCGGGCGAGGCCGATGTGCTGGTGGCGCTGGAATGGGCCGAGGGCCTGCGCTGGCTGCATTACCTGAACCCGGAGACGGGCGTGTTCATCTCCGATGTGCGCAAGATCATTCCGCCCTTCGCCTGCCGTGACCGCGGCCGCGGCGTCATGCCCCATTATGCCAGATCCACGCCGCGCGACGTGCTGGAGAAGGTTTCCGTGGGCTATGCCATGGATGCCACGGACACCGCCGCGCGGCTGGGCAACGAGCGGGCCGCCAACACGGTGCTTTTGGGAATCATGTCCACCACCTTGCCCTTTTCCGAAAACGCCTGGCTTGAAACCATAGAGCGCTTCGTGCCGCCAAAGACGCGCGAGGTGAACCGCGCCGCCTTCCTGGCCGGGCGCGAATGGGTCAAGGACGCCACCGTTCCGCAAGGCGAGGTGCTGCCGCAGGTGGAGGTGGACCCGGCGCTGCCACAGGCGCGCAACGTGTGGGACATCAACCCGGCCTGGTGCAAGGGCTGCGACATCTGCGTGAAGTTCTGCCCCGAACGCTGCCTGAAGCTCGATGCCGAAGGCAAGGCGGTCATGGTCAAGCCCGAACTGTGCACCGGCTGCCGCCTGTGCGAGATGCTGTGCCCCGATTTCGCCATCCGGCTGAGCAAGGAAATCCCCGAAAAGGTGAGCTCATGAGCACCCTTCAGAACATCCAGGGCAATGCCGCCTGCGCCGCCGGAGCCATTGCCGCCGGCTGCCGCTTCTATGCCGGATATCCCATCACGCCATCCTCGGAGATCGCCGAGCAGATGGCCGCGCGCCTGCCAAAGGTGGGCGGCACCTTCATCCAGATGGAGGACGAGCTGGGCTCCATGGCCGCCACGGTGGGGGCCTCGCTGGGCGGGGTGAAGGCCATGACGGCCACCTCCGGGCCGGGCTTTTCCCTCAAGCAGGAAAACCTCGGCTATGCCGCCATGACCGAGACCCCTTGCGTCATCGTCAATGTCATGCGCGGCGGGCCTTCCACGGGGCTGCCGACGCGCCCGGCGCAGGCCGACATCATGCAGGCGCGCTGGGGCACCCATGGCGATCACCCCATTATCGTGCTGGCCCCGCACACGGTGCGCGAAATCTTCGAAGAAACCATCCGCGCCTTCAATCTCGCCGAGGCCCTGCGGGTGCCGGTTGTGGTGCTCTATGACGAGACCATCGGCCATCTGGTGGAGACGGTGGATCTGACCCCGCCGCAGCCGGAGGATATCGTCACCCGCACCTTCGCCTCCGGGCCGGCGGAAGACTATCTGCCCTATGCGGCGGGCGAGGACATGATCCCCGCCTTTCCCCGCCCCGGTGACGGCTACCGCACCCACACCACCGGCCTGACCCATGACGAGCGCGGCTTTCCCACCCAGGATCCGCAGAAGGTGGACGCCTTCATGAAGCGCCTGCTGGGCAAGCTGGAGCGCCATGCAAAGATGATCGAAAAGACCGAAAGCGTCGAAGTGGACGATGCGCAGGTGCTCATCGTCACCATGGGCACCCCGGCGCGGGCCGCCAAGACGGCCATCCGGCAGCTGCGCGATGAGGGCATCAGGGCCGGATTGCTGCGCCCGGTGACCCTGTGGCCCTTCCCCGAGGCGGCCCTGCGGGCGGCGGCGAAGGGCAAAAGGGCGGTGCTGGTGCCGGAGATGAACGCCGGGCAGCTCATCCTGGAGGTGCAAAGGGTGCTCGGCGGGGCCGCCCCGGTGTCCGGGCTGAATGTCTTCAATGGCGAGCCCATTGCGCCGCAGCAGATCGCGCAGGCGGTGAAGGAGCTGGTGAAATGAACGAAATCAAGGTGACATCGGCGGATGAATTCGACATCCGGGACTGGCTGCGCACCGACCTGATGCCGCATTTCATGTGCCCCGGCTGCGGCCATGGCATCGCCCTGCGCGCCCTGCTGTGGGCCTGTCATGAACTGGGCATCGGCAAGGACAGGCTGGCGGTGGTCTCCGGCATCGGCTGCTCGGGGCGCACCGGGGCCTATATCGACGCCAATACCTTCCACACCACCCACGGGCGGCCCCTGGCCTTCGCCACCGGGCTGAAGCTGGCGCGGCCCGACCTGACGGTGATCGTCATTTCCGGCGATGGCGATTCGCTGGCCATCGGCGGCAATCACCTGATCCACGCCTGCCGGCGCAATCTGGACATGACCCTGGTCTTGCTCAACAACGAGGTCTATGGCATGACCGGCGGGCAGGTCTCGCCCACCACCTCGGCGGAACGCTTCACCACAACCACACCGGCGGGCAACATGGAGCCGGTGTTCGACGCCTGCAAGCTGGCGGAAGGGGCCGGAGCCAGCTTCGTGGGGCGCGAGGCCACCTTGCAGACCCCGGCCTTGAAGGACCTGTTCAAGGCCGCCATCGCCCACAAGGGCTTTTCGCTCACGGAGGTCATTTCCGACTGCACGGAGATCTTCGGCCGCAAGAATGCCCTTGGCTCGTCGCCGGAAATGGTGCTGAAACAGAAGAAGGTGATGATCCCGGCGCATACGGACAACCGGGTGCCGGAGCCCTTCAAGCCGCACCCCTTCGAGACCGGCGTCTTCGTGCGCCAGGAGCGGCCCGAATATGGCGAGGTTTACGAGGCCCTCAGGGCGCGGGTGCGGGAGAAAGGCAAATGAGCAAGACAGAACCGCTGGAGATGCAGATCCGCTTTGCCGGTTCCGGTGGCCAGGGGCTGATCCTGTCGGCCCGCATCCTGGCCGCCGCCCTGGCCGGAGAGGGGCGCTTCGTGGCCCAGTCGCAGGCCTATGAGCCGACTTCGCGCGGCGGGCTGTCGCGCTCCGATCTGGTCATCTCGGAAAGGGAGGTGGACTATCCGCTGGTCACCGCCCTGGATGTGGCGGTCATTCTCGATCAGGTGGCGGTGCCCGCCTGCGCGGGGCTTTTGGGCAGGCAGACCCTGACCATCATCGATGCAGGCAAGGTGACGGCCCCGCCAGAGGAGCCGCAGACCATCCATGCCCTGCCCATCACCGAAACGGCGCGCGCCCTGGGCAACCCCAGGGTGGCCAATATCACCGCCCTGGGCGCGCTGGCGGAGCTTGCCGGGCTGATCGCGCCGCAGACCCTGCGGGCCAGGATGCTCAAGCTGGTTCCGGCGCGTTTTCGCGACATCAACGCGGAGGCCTTCGACGCCGGACAGGCTCTGGCCAAGGCGGCCGAAAAGGTCTAGAAAACATCCCGGATCAGGGATGGACGGTGCCCGGCGCTTTTTTCGGCCATTACCCCGCTTGCTTTCATGCCTGTTCCCCGAAGGTGGAAGACACCTGACGCAGGCCTTGCCGGTTGCGCGGCCCTTTTGCGCGATACCGCCGGTGAAAGCCGCGCCGGGGCATGCCTTCTGGTCAGTTGACAATTTCGAGGGAGAAGCGGGATCATGGAAGACCTAGCGCCGAAGCCGGGCGATCTGGAGCCTATCGAAACGGCCTCGCGGGACGAGATCGAGGCCTTGCAACTGGAGCGGCTGAAATGGTCGATCCGGCACGCCTATGACAACGTGCCCTTCTACAGGAAGAAATATGACGCCGCCAAGGTTCATCCCGACGATCTGAAAAGCCTGGAGGACCTGGCCAGGTTCCCCTTCACCACCAAGCAGGATCTGCGCGACAATTACCCCTTCGGCATGTTCGCCGTGCCGCGCCAGGAGGTGGTGCGCATCCATGCCTCATCGGGCACCACGGGCAAGCCCACGGTGGTGGGTTATACCAGGGCCGACATCAGGATGTGGGCCGGGCTCATGGCGCGTGCCTTCCGCGCCGCCGGGCTGCGCAAGGGGGACATTCTGCACAATGCCTATGGCTACGGGTTGTTCACCGGCGGGCTGGGGGCCCATTACGGCGGCGAGGAGCTGGGGATGACGGTGATCCCGGTCTCCGGTGGCATGACCTCGCGCCAGGTGGCTTTGATCAATGATTTCCGCCCCGATGGCATCGCCGTGACGCCTTCCTACATGCTGGCCATTCTCGACGAGTTCAGGGCCCAGGGGCTGGATCCGCGCGAAAGCTCGCTGAAGGTGGGCATCTTCGGCGCCGAGCCATGGACCAACGCCATGCGGGCCGAAATCGAAGAGGCCTTCGACATGCACGCGGTGGACCTCTATGGGCTGTCGGAAATCATCGGCCCCGGCGTGGCCTGCGAGTGTGTGGAGACCAAGGACGGGCTGCACATCTTCGAGGATCACTTCCTGCCGGAGATCATCGACGGCGAAAGCGGCAAGGTGCTGGAAGACGGCGAGACCGGCGAGCTGGTCTTTACCTCGCTGACCAAGGAGGCCTTCCCGATCATCCGCTACCGCACCCGCGACCTGACGCGGCTGCTGCCGGGCACGGCGCGCTCCTTCCGGCGCATGGAGAAGGTCACCGGGCGCTCCGATGACATGATCATCCTGCGCGGCGTCAATGTCTTCCCCACCCAGATCGAGGAGCAATTGCTGAAGGTGGAGGGCTTGAGCCCGCATTTCCAGATCGAGCTGGGGCGCGAGGGACGGATGGATTCCATGACCATCAAGGCCGAGGCCCTTGCCGATGCCGCGGACGAGGCCAGCCGGGCGCAGATGGCGGACAAGCTCAAGCGCCTGATCAAGGACATGGTGGGGGTGACCACCACCGTGGAGGTGGGCGAACCGGGCGCCATTCCGCGCTCCCAGGGCAAGGCGGTGCGCATCATCGACAACCGGCCGAAGGGGGATATCTGAAAAAGCTTGCGCGTCCATCCTCGCCCCCTGCCTCCGATCATGGGAGACTGTGGGTGGTTGGCAGGGGGTGAGGATGGT
>JALSNA010000347.1 GCA_026987255.1 Hyphomicrobiales bacterium
CATGCTTCATCCCGGAGCCTTTTCGCCCTTGCCAATACCTTCAAGTATTGCCTGCGGACGAAAAGACACCGGGATTTTGCCAAAATCCTGCATCTGCCATCCCTCTTTATGAGTCCTGACCCTAGCGCGGCAGGAGGGTCTCGCCCATGAGGTATTCATCGATGGCGGCGGCGGCCTGGCGGCCTTCACGGATGGCCCAAACCACCAGCGACTGGCCGCGGCGCATGTCACCAGCGGCAAAGAGCCTGTCCACCGAGGTGGCGTAATCCTGGGTGTTGGCCAGGACATTGCCGCGCTCGTCCAGCTTTGGCGAGACCTCGGCGATCATGCCCTCGTGAACCGGATGGACGAACCCCATGGCCAGCAGCACCAGATCGGCATTGAGCTCGAAATCCGAGCCCTCGATGGGCTGGAGCTTTTCATCCACCCGAATCATGTGGGCGCGCTCCACGCAGCCATCGGCATTGCCCAGGAACTCCTCGGTGCGCACCGACCACATGAGCTCGGCGCCCTCGGCCTGCGAGGTGGAGATGCGCAGCTTGCGCGGCCAGTCCGGCCAGGTGATGTCCTTGTCTTCCTTCTCCGGCGGTTTGGGCAGGATCTCCACCTGGGTGACCGACAAGGCCCCCTGGCGGATGGAGGTGCCCACGCAGTCCGATCCGGTGTCGCCGCCGCCGATGACCAGCACATGCTTGCCGGCCGCCGAAATGGGCTCCTCGCCGTCGCGCAGCGGCTCGCCGGCGATGCGCCGGTTCTGCTGGGTGAGGAACTCCATGGCGAAATGGATGCCCTTCAGATCGCGCCCGGGCACGGGCAGATCGCGCGGCTTTTCCGAGCCCCCGGCCAGCAGCACGGCATCATGCCCGGCCAGCAGTTCGGAGAGCTTCACGTCACGCCCCACCTCGGTGTTGCAATGGAAGGTCACGCCCTCTGCCCCCAGTTGCGAAATGCGCCGGTCGAGCACGTGCTTTTCGAGCTTGAAATCGGGAATGCCATAGCGCAACAGGCCACCGGGACGGGCATTCTTTTCATAGACGTGCACTTCATGCCCGGCGCGCGCCAACTGCTGGGCGGCGGCCAGACCGGCCGGGCCGGAGCCGACAATGGCCACCCTTTTGCCCGTGGGGGCCGCCGCCGGGGCGGGGATGATCCAGCCTTCGTCCCACCCCTTTTCGGCCAGCTGGTATTCTATGGTCTTGATGGTGACCGGGATGTCCTCCAGGTTGAGGGTGCACCCGGCCTCGCAGGGCGCGGGGCATACCCGGCCGGTGATTTCCGGAAAGTTGTTGGTGGTGTGCAGGTTTTCCATCGCCCGCTTCCAGTCGCCACGGTAGGTCAGGTCGTTCCAGTCCGGAATCTGGTTGTTGACCGGGCAGGCGTTGTGGCAATAGGGCACGCCGCAATCCATGCAGCGGGCCGCCTGCTTCTCCGTCTCGGCGTCATCAAGCGGAATGACGAACTCGCGAAAGTGCCGGATGCGGTCTCCGGCCGGCTTGTAGGAGCGGTCATGCCGCGGGATTTCCAGAAACCCTGTGATCTTGCCCATGTCTGTTCCTCAAAACTTCATTGCGCGCCGGAAAGGGGCACTTCAGGCCTTGTCATCCAGTCCGATTTCCTTGCTCAGGTCATTGCCCTTCGCATGCATCTGCTCCATCTCGGCCAGGGCGCGGCGGTATTCCACCGGCATGACCTTGACGAACCTGGGCAGATAGTCCTCCCAGTTGGCGAGGATGCGCGCCGCCGTTTTCGAATTGGTGTAGCGCTGGTGATTCTCCAAAAGGGTGCGCAGGCGCTCGGCGTCATGGCCGGACATGTCACGCATGACATCGACCCGCCCGTGGGTCTCCAGATCGGAGGTCTGGTGGCCCTGCTCGGAGGCCTCATCCTCTTCCGCCGGAACTGGCTCCAGATCGACCATGGCCAGATTGCAGCGGCGCTCGAAGTCACCCTCGGTATCGAGCACATAGGCGATGCCACCGGACATGCCGGCGGCAAAGTTGCGCCCCGTCGGGCCGATGACCACCACGCAGCCGCCGGTCATGTATTCGCAGCCGTGATCGCCCACACCCTCGACCACGGCGACGGCTC
>JALSNA010000348.1 GCA_026987255.1 Hyphomicrobiales bacterium
GGTGAAGGAATGCGACCGGCTGGCGGCCATGGAGGCGGGCCTGAAGGCCTGCGGCGTACCGGTGCGCAGCGGCGAGGACTGGATGGAGGTGGAAGGAAGCGGCGCGGTGCGCGGCGGGGCGCAGATCGCCACCCACATGGATCACCGCATCGCCATGTCCTTCCTGGTGCTGGGGCTGGCGGCCAGGGAGCCGGTGGGCATCGACGATAGCGCCATGATCGCCACCTCCTTTCCCGGCTTTGCCGGCCTGATGGAAAAACTCGGCGCGCGCATCACCGGCGCACGGGAGGGGGCATGATCATCGCCATAGACGGCCCGGCAGCGGCAGGAAAGGGCACCCTGGCGCGGCGGATTTCGGCCCATTACGGCCTGCCCTATCTGGATACCGGCGCGCTCTACCGCGCCGTGGGCCTGGCCATGCGGCTGGCCGGAAACGATCTGACGGATGAAGAGACGGCCGCGCGGGTGGCGCGCGATCTCGATCTGGCCTTGCTGGAGCATCCGGACCTGCGCAGCGCACAGGCCGGGGAGGCCGCCTCCAGGGTGGCCGCCATGGCCGGGGTGCGCGCCGCCTTGCTCGATGTGCAACGGGACTTTGCCCGCCAGCCCGGCGGGGCGGTGCTGGACGGACGCGACATCGGCACCGTGGTCTGTCCGCAGGCGGACATCAAGCTGTTCGTCACCGCCAGCCCGCAGGAGCGCGCCCGCCGCCGCTGGCTGGAGCTGCGCGAGCGCGGCGAAGAAGCCGGCTTCGACGATATCCTGGCCCAGGTCATGGCCCGCGACGCGCGCGACAAGGCGCGCGCCGAGGCGCCATTGCGCCCGGCGCAAGATGCCCACTTGCTGGACACCTCGAAATTGGATATAGAAGCGGCATTCCGGGAGGCGCGCCGCATCATAGGCGCGCACCATCAGGCAGGTTCCGGGCGGCGGGGATGATCCCTTGCGGCCGGGGGCCTTTGTGTTGTTTTCGCAGAGCCTGAAGGGTCCGTCCGCCGCCCGTCCCGGAAGGCGCGCGCCGGATCCGGACGATCTGCATCAGCCCGAACGAACCAAGTGGTGCCATTTGCCCGCCCGCCGGAGAACACAGCAAGAGCGCGGACGGGACGACCTGCGGACATAACCGCTGGCCAACCCCTCATTCGTTTGCCGCACAAGGACCAAGAAAGATCACATGACCGAAAGCACCAATCCCACCCGCGACGAATTCGCCAAGCTGCTGGAAGAGAGCTTCCTGTCTTCCATGCCCAAGGAAGGCTCCGTCATCAAGGGCAAGGTCGTCTCCATCGAGAATGACCTGGCCATCATCGACGTGGGCCTGAAGACGGAAGGCCGCGTGCCGCTGCGCGAGTTCGAAAGCGCCGGCGAGGAGATCAAGGTGGGCGACGAGGTGGAAGTCTACCTCGAGCGCATCGAGAACGCCCTGGGCGAGGCCGCCCTGTCGCGCGAGAAGGCGCGCCGCGAAGAGGCCTGGGAGCGGCTGGAGAAATCCTTCGAGGCCAACGAGCCGGTCACCGGCCAGATCTTCGGCCGCGTCAAGGGCGGCTTCACCGTCGATCTGGGCGGCGCGGTGGCCTTTCTGCCCGGCTCGCAGGTGGACATCCGGCCGATCCGCGACATCACCCCGCTGATGAACATCGATCAGCCCTTCCGCATCCTCAAGATGGACCGCAGGCGCGGCAACATCGTCGTTTCGCGGCGCGCCATCCTGGAGGAAAGCCGCGAGGAGCAGCGCGCCGAGCTGGTGCAGAACCTGGCCGAGGGCCAGGTGGTCGAGGGCATGGTCAAGAACATCACCGACTATGGCGCCTTCGTGGATCTGGGCGGCATCGACGGCCTTCTGCATGTCACCGACATGAGCTGGAAGCGCGTCAACCACCCCTCCGACATCCTCTCCGTCGGCGATACGGTCAAGGTGCAGATCATCAAGATCAATCCGGAGACCATGCGCATCTCGCTGGGCATGAAGCAGCTGGCCGAGGATCCGTGGAAGACCGTGGCGGAGAAATACCCGGTCGGCAAGCGCGTCGCCGGGCGGGTCACCAACATCACCGATTACGGCGCCTTCGTGGAGCTGGAAGACGGCGTGGAGGGCCTGGTGCATGTCTCCGAGATGAGCTGGACCAAGAAGAACGTCCATCCGGGCAAGATCCTCTCCACCTCCCAGGAGATCGAGGTGCAGGTGCTCGATGTCGATCCGGGACGGCGGCGCATCTCCCTGGGCCTGAAGCAGACCATGGAGAACCCGTGGGATACCTTCGAGGAGAAGTTCCCCTCCGGCACCGAGGTCGAGGGCGAGATCAAGAACATCACCGAATTCGGCATGTTCATCGGCCTCGACGGCGATGTGGACGGCATGGTTCATCTCTCCGATCTGGACTGGAACCGCCCCGGCGAGGAAGCCATCAAGGACTACAAGAAGGGCGACGTGGTCAAGGCCGTGGTGCTCGATGTGGACCGCGCCAAGGAGCGCATCTCGCTCGGCATCAAGCAGCTCGAGGGCGACCCGCTGGCCAAGGTCGAGGGCCTGAAGAAGGGCGGCACGGTGACCGCCGAGGTCACCGCGGTGCAGGAGAACGGCATCGAGGTGCAGATCGCCGGATCCGACGTCAAGGCCTTCATCCGCCGCTCCGATCTGGCCAAGGATCGCGCCGAGCAGCGCCCGGAGCGCTTCGCCGAGGGCGAGAAGGTGGACGCCAAGGTCACCAATATCGACCGCGCCAACCAGAAGGTCTCGCTGTCCATCAAGGCTTTGGAAATCGACGAGGAGAAGGCCGCCATGGAGCAGTTCGGCTCCACCGCCGCCGGGGCCTCGCTGGGCGACATTCTCAAGGCCGCCATGGAGAAAAAGGGCGACGGCAAGGACTGACGTCCATCTGCCCTCTGGCCTGAACGGGCCGGCTTGACTATAAACGGGAGGCGAAGGCGCGTAACCGGCCTTCGCCTCCTTTTTTGTTTTTTGCCGCCGCGGGGCTGGCCCAGGGGCGGCCTTGCGGGGGAAATGGACGTTTCAAATGCTCGATGCCGACACACGGGCCGCCCTGCGGCGGCTGAGACGCAAACTGACCTTCTGGCGGGTGGCCGCCGTGACCGCCTTCATCGCCGCAGTGGCCGGGATTTTCTGGGCGGAATCACCGGCCGGGCATGGCGATCATATCGCAAGGGTATGGATTTCCGGCCTCATCACCGGCGAGCAGCGCAAGATCGACCTGCTCGATGATCTGGCCAAATCGAAAAAGGTCAAGGCGCTCATCCTGCGCATCAACAGCCCCGGCGGCACCACCGTGGGCTCCGAGGCGCTTTTTGACGCCATCCGCCGGGTGGCGAAGAAAAAGCCGGTGGTGGCGGTGATGGATTCGGTGGCCGCATCGGGCGGATACATCGCCGCCCTGGGCGCCGATCGCATCTATGCGCGCGGCAATACCATCACCGGCTCCATTGGCGTCATTTTCCAATGGGCGCAGGTGCGCGGCCTGCTGGACAAGATCGGCGTGAAGATGCAGACCATCAAATCCGCGCCATTGAAGGCCGAGCCCAATCCCTTCTCCGAGCTGACGCCCGAAGTGCGCAAGGTCACGCAGGAGCTGGTGCGCGATTCCTATGACTGGTTCGTGGATCTGGTGGCAAAGCGGCGCAAGATGGGGCGCGAAAAGGCCCTGAAACTGGCCGACGGGCGGGTCTATTCCGGCCGCCAGGCGGTGAAAAACGGCATCATCGACGCGCTGGGCGATGAGCGGGCGGCCAGGGACTGGCTGGTGAAGAAAAAGGGGCTGCCTGGCAAGCTGAAGGTGATCGAGCACAAGCCGAAAAGCCTGGCGCGCGAATGGGGATTTGGCTTTTCCCTGGCGCGGGCGGGCCTGCGGCTGCTGGGGCTGGCGGCCCCTGGCGGACAACCGGCCATGTCCGCCCCGGAAGCCATGGCGCTTGACGGGCTGGTGTCCATTTGGCACCCTGTGCGCTGAACAAGAGGGCAATATGATAAAATCCGAATTGATTCAGCGCATTGCGGAAAAGAACCCGCATCTGTATCAGCGCGACGTGGAGCGCATCGTCAACACGATCCTGGACGAGATCGTGCGCGCCCTGGCCGATGGCAACCGGGTGGAGCTGCGCGGTTTCGGGGCCTTCACGGTCAAGGAGCGCAAGGCCCGCGTGGCGCGCAATCCGCGCACCGGCGAGCCGGTCAGGGTGGCGGACAAGAAAGTTCCCTTCTTCAAGACCGGCAAGGACCTGCGCGAACGGCTCAACGCCGGGCAGGACACCAGGATCGCAGGTTGAGGACGGACCACCAAGGGGGGTCAGAATGAAACGGCTTTTCGCATTGCTTTTCGGCCTTCCGGCCTTCGTTCTCCTGACCGCCTTTGCGCTGGCCAACAGGGAGCGCATCATGGTGTCCTTCAATCCCATCGCGCCGGACCAGCCTTTGCTGCCCGGCGGCTGGCTGGCGCCTGTCGCCATGCCCGCCTGGGTGCTGCTTTTTGCCGGGATCTTCATCGGCCTGATCGCCGGGGGCGTGGCCGCCTGGATCCGCCAGGGCAAATGGCGCAAGAAGGCGCGGCAAAGGCAGTTCGCCCTCGATCAGGAGCAGATGGAAAAACGCCGCCTGGAGCGCCGCCTGAAGGAGATGGAGGCCACCGCCCTGCCCGCTCCGGCGCGCAAGAGCTGAGCGCCGCGGGGCTTCATGGCCGCCAGGAATAGAGCCAGGCCATGCGCTCCAGACCATGCGCCCCAAAGGTGAGGCGGATCATCCGGTCGCGGAAAAAGGCCAGCGGATTGCCGGCGTGATATACGGCCGCCAGCCTGTGTGAGCTTTTCACTATGCGCGCCGTGCGCGGCTGGCGGGCGGTTTCATAGGTGCGCAGGGCCTTCTCCATATCCGCGTTTTGCGCCAATTCCCGCCCCAGGACGACGGCATCCTCCAGCGCCATGACCGCGCCGGAGGCCAGATAGGGCAAGGTGGGATGGGCCGCATCACCCGCCAGGGTCACCGGACCGGCTCCCCAGCGCGCGGCGGGCTTGCGGTCGGCGCCGATCCAGCGCAGCCATGTGTCCGGAATGTCCAGAAGGGCGCGCAGCGGGGCGGCAACATCCGCAAAGACCTTGCGCAGGATGTCTGCGCGGGAGGGCTCGTTCAGGCGCTTGCCATCCCAGCTTTCATTCACCGCCGCCACGATGTTGAACTTCCTGCCGCCGCTGACCGGATAGTGCACCACATGGCCGCCCTTGTGCAGCCACAGGTTGACATTGGCCTTGTCCACCATGTCCGGCACGCTGGTGATGTCCACCAGCGCGCGGTAGAGAATGTGCCCGGCAAAGACCGGCGGGCCATCGGCCAGCAATCGGGCGCGCACCGTGGAGCGGATGCCATCGGCGCCGATGAGCAGATCGCCGGAGAGGTTCTCCGCGGTGACGGATTCCACCATGACGCTGTCATGACATGTCTTGTATTCCCTGACCTGAAACCCGGTGCGCAGGGTGATGCCGCCTTGCGCCTGCGCCGCCTCGATCAGCCCGGCAAGCAAATCGGCGCGGTGGATGAGCTGATAGGTGGACCCAAAGCGCGCCTCGAAGGCTCCCCTGGCAGGCAGGCGGCCCAGACCGGCGCCATCGCGCGCCCGGCGGATGCGGATGCCTTCGGGATAGACCACAGATGCGGCCACGGCATCCCAGGCCCCCAGGGCTTCGAGGGCGCGCCGCCCGTTGGGCCCCATCTGTATGCCCGCCCCCACCTCCTCGAAGGCGCCGGCCTGCTCCAGAACGACCGCCTCATGCCCGGCCCTGGCGGCGGCCAGGGCGCAGGCGATCCCGGCAATGCCCCCGCCGGCAATCACGATCCTGGCCATGTGTCTGCCCCTCCCCTCGCGGCGTTTCGGATTGAGCGCAATCATTGCCGCATCCGCCTGCTGCCAGCAAGCCAAAAAGCGCCTTCGGGAAGGCTTGTCAAAGGACCATATTGCGGCACTTGCCCCAAGGGTCAGGCTTTTTTGCATGACAGGGGGAAAAATATGCGCTTCATTACCGGTGCACAAAAATCACCAGTTCCAGGGAGGCTTTCATCATGAACCCCAACAAGGCCCTCGCCCTGGCCGCGGGCATCCTTGCCGCCGCCGGGCTGAGCATTTCCGCGCAGGCGGAAACCCGCATCACCTACAAGTCGGCAAAGTCCACCTCGTCCTATTACCAGATGGCGGTGCAGCTGGCCGAGGCCATCAAGAAGGGCACCAATGGCAATGTCATCCTCACGGTGGAGGAAAGCCAGGGCTCGGTGCAGAACGTCAAGGAGGCGGCCCGGCGCGGCGGCAATTATGTCTTCACCACCCCGCCGGTGCTGGTCAAGCTGGCGATGAAGGGCGTGAAGATGTTCAAGCCGAAGAACCCGGCCTATGACAAGATTCGCGGCCTGTTCCCCATTCCCTCTTTGACCATGCACTTCGTGGTGCGCAAGGATGCCGGCGTTACGACCTTCGGCGATCTGGCCGGCAAGACATTCCTGATCGGCAAGGGCTCGTTCGGCGCCCGCGAGGCGGCCAAGTATTTCAGGAAGTTCGGCCTCGATGGCAAGATCAAGCTGGCCAAGGTGGAGCTCAATGCCGCCGTCAATGCCCTGAAGAACCGCCAGATCGACGGTTTTGCCACCGCCGGATCCTATCCGGCTCCCAATGTCATGGAGGCCGCCGCCAGCACCGCCATCGATGTTCTGTCGCTCTCCGATGACATGATCAAGGCCACCGGGCGCGACAAGCTGGTCATCCCGGCGGGCACCTACAAGGGCGTCGATCACGACGTGCAGACCACCACCTTGCCGGTCATGGCCTATACGACCACGGCCATGGACAACGACACCGCCTATCTGCTGACCAAAACCTACTGGGAGCAGAAGGCCAGGCTGGGCCAGCAGGCGGCATGGTGGAAGGGCGTCTCTCCGGACTACCTGAAGGCCATGGTGGGCAAGCTGCATCCGGGCGCCGTGAAATACTACGAGGAAAAGGGCATTGCCGTGCCCGCCGCCCTGAAGTGATCCGCGCGTGTCCCTGACGGATATCATGGATGGCCGCGAATCGCGCCTGGCGCGCCTCATCTGGGCGGCGCTGGGCGCGCTTTCCATCGGCTTTCACCTGTGGCTGATCTTTTCCGGCCTGGTGCCCAATCTCATCGCCCGGCCATTGCACATGGCCCTGGCCCTGCCCTGGGGGCTGATCTGGGTGGCGCGCACCCGGTTCGAGCGCATCAGCGGCGCAGGCCTGGCGGCCGCGGCCATGGCCGGTTGTCTCTACATCGCCTGGAACCAGGACGCCCTGAGCGAGCAATACGGCTATCTGGAAGGCTCGGGCCAGATGATCATGGCCGCGGCCCTCATCCTGGCGGTGCTGGAGATGGCGCGGCGCGCCATCGGCTGGCCCTTGCCCATCGTCGCGGTGATCGCCCTGGGCTATGGCCTATTCGGCCATCTGGTGCCCGGCGAGCTGGGGCATCCGGCGCTGCCCGCCGCCTCCTTGCTGGGCACCTTGAGCATTGCCGAGGGCGGCCTTTGGGGCCAGCTGACCGGTGTATCGGTCAATATCGTGGCCATATTCGTCATTTTCGGCGCCATGCTCAACGCCGGGGAGGCCGGACAGGGGTTCATGAACCTGGCGGTGGCCCTGGCCGGATCGCTGAAGGCCGGGGCGGCCAAGGTCTCGGTGCTGGCCTCGGCGCTCTTTGGCTCCATTTCCGGCTCGGCCTCGGCCAATGTGGCCTCCACCGGGGCCTTCACCCTGCCGGCCATGGCGCGGCTGGGCTATCCGCGCGCCTTCGCCGCGGCGGTGGAGGCGGTGGCCTCCTCCGGCGGCCAGATCATGCCGCCGCTGATGGGGGCGGGGGCCTTCATCATGGTGGAGCTGACCGCCACCCCCTACACGCAGATCATCATGGCCGCCCTTTTGCCCGCCATACTCTATTTCTGGGCCGTGTGGATCGGCGTGGACGCCTTTGCCGATCGCTACGGGCTGGCGCCCATGACGGCGGCGGAAAAGCCCTCGTGGCGGCGGGTGCTCATTACCGGCATGTTCTTTCTCATACCCTTCGCGGTGCTGCTGGAGCGGCTGTTCGTGGCCGCCTATTCGGCCCAGTATGCGGCCGCCAGCGCCATCGTCGCGGCGGCCCTGCTGCTGGGCTTCACCGCCTCGGGGCCGGCGCCATGGCGCAAGATCGCACAACGCGCCGGGCAGGTCTGCCTGACATCGGGGCGGCAGATCGCCATGGTGGCGGCCATCATCCTGTGCGCCTCGCTGATCATCGGGGTGCTCAACATGACCGGGCTGGGGGTGAAGATCACCTCGCTGATCGTCAACCTCGCGCAGGGCAACCTGGCCATTGCCCTTGTGCTCACCGCCATTGCCTGCCTCATCCTCGGCATGGAGGTGCCGACCACGGCAGCCTATGTCATCTGCATCGCGGTCACCGGCCCGGCGCTGGTGCAGCTGGGCGTGCCCTTGCTGCATGCCCATCTTTTCGTCTTCTGGTATGCGCTCTTGTCGACGATCACGCCGCCGGTGTGCGGCACGGTGTTCATCGCCTCCGGCATGGTGGATGCGCCCTGGACGAAGGTGGCGCGCCACGCCATGGCTCTGGGCCTGGGGCTTTATGTCATTCCGCTGGCGCTCATCGCCCATCCCGCGCTCATCAATCTGGCCGCATCCCCGGCGCGCGCCTTGGCCACGGCCCTTGCGGTGGGGGCGGGGCTGTGGGGCCTGTCGCGGGCCATCATCGCCCCGATGGGCTGGAGGGGGCGCTTCATCCATGCCCTGCTGGCGGCAGCAGCGCTGACGCTGCCGGTCCTGTGGAATGGGTGAGGGGGAACTTTCTGGTCGGACGTGAAGAAAAGTTTTCCAGCCTGTCTGGCAGACTGGAAATACTTTTCTTCAGGAAAAACAAGGCGTCCTGCTGACTTGGGGCGG
>JALSNA010000349.1 GCA_026987255.1 Hyphomicrobiales bacterium
CACTTCCGTGCACAAAGAAAGGCCCGATCCCCCTCACGGACGCCTCACCCATAATCTGGGCGGCCGGGAGGGGGAGCGGGCCGGAGCGACGCACTTCCGTGCAAAAAAAGGCCCGTGTCCCCTCCCAACCACCTTGCTCACAATCCTGGGCGGTTGGGAGGGGGCGCGGGCCGGTGCGACGCACCTCCGTGCAAAAAAGGGCCCGTGTCCCCACCCAACCACCTTGCCACAATCCTGGGCGGCCGGGAGGGGGAGCGGGCCGGAACGACGCGCATCAGCGCACAAAAGAAGGCCCGTGCCCCCGCCCAACCGTCTCACCCATAATCCGGGCGGTTGGGCGGGGGAGCGGGCCGGCGCGAGTGCGCAAACACCTTTGCGCACACGACCAAAAAAGCTGCAGCGCGCCTCGGCGCAAAAATCCGCCTTGCACGTGGGCAGGCGGGAGACTACATCTTGAGCCAAGCCCTTTTCCCCGGCAACAGGGAGCCTGCAAGCCGATGAGTCAAAATCCTTTCCTGTGGCTGATATTGACGGCCCTGGACATCTATTTCTGGATCATCATCATCTGGGTGGTGGCCAGCTGGCTGATTGCCTTCAATGTCATCAACCCGCACAACCAGCTGGTGCGCCAGGTGTTGCATGGCCTTTCCGCCATCGTCGAGCCGGTTCTGGGGCGCATCCGCCGTTTTCTGCCCGATCTGGGCGGGCTGGATCTGTCCCCCATGATCGCCCTTCTGGGCATCATATTCCTGCAGAAACTGATCATCTGGGCCTATGTTCAATACCTGACGTGACAGGAGCCATCCAATGCGCGAAAATCCCTGGGAAGTCGTCAAGGAACACCTGCTGGTTCACACCCGCGTGACGCCAAATGCCCGCAAGAATGGCCTGGGCGGGCTTTACGAATCCGCCGATGGCCATGTCTCGCTGGGCATCTATGTCTCCGTGCCGCCGGAGAAGGGCAAGGCCAACAAGGCCGCCGCCGCCATCCTCGCCAAGGCGCTGAAGGTGCCGAAATCCAGCGTGGTGCTGGTGCAGGGCGAAACCTCGCGCCACAAGGTGTTCAAGCTGCCGCCGCCCTTTGACGAGGCCTTGCAGCGCCTGGAGGAAATCGTGCGCAAATACCGCGAGGAGGATTGATGCCATGGGCAAGGCGCAAATCATCGACGGCAAGGCCCTGGCGGCAGAGGTTCTCGGCAAGGTGGCCCGGGCCACCGCCGAATTGAAGCAAGGACACCGCCTGACCCCCGGCCTGGCGGTCATTCTGGTGGGCGACGATCCGGCCTCGCAGGTCTATGTGCGCTCCAAGGGCCGGCGCACCCGCGAGGCGGGCATGGAATCCTTCGAGTACCGCATGCCCGAACAGACATCCGAGGAGGCCCTGCTGGAACAGATTGCCGCCCTCAACGCCGACCCGAAGGTGCATGGCATCCTGGTGCAACTGCCGCTGCCTGCCCAGATTGATGCCGCCAAGGTGATCAACGCCATCGATCCGGACAAGGACGTGGACGGCTTTCACGTCATCAACGCCGGGCGGCTGATGACCGGCCAGAAGGCCCTGGTGCCCTGCACGCCGCGCGGCTGCGTTCTGCTGGCCCGCCAGGCGCGGGCACAGATGAGCGGCCTTGAGGCGGTGATCATCGGCCGCTCCAACATCGTCGGAAAGCCCCTTGGCCAGCTCTTGCTCAACGAGAACTGCACCGTCACCATCGCCCATTCGCGCACCCGCGATCTGCCCGGCGTGACCCGCCGCGCCGACATTCTGGTGGCCGCCGTGGGCCGCCCGCAAATGGTCAAGGGAGACTGGATCAAGCCCGGCGCCACGGTCATCGACGTGGGCATCAACCGCATCCCGGCCGAAGAAGAGGGCAAGACCCGCCTGGTGGGCGATGTCGATTTCGATGCGGCCGTGCATGTGGCCGGAGCCATCACCCCGGTGCCCGGCGGCGTGGGGCCGATGACCATCGCCATGCTGCTGCGCAACACCATCGAGGCCGCCTGCCTGCAGACCGGCGCGCCCCTGCCCGCCGTTCTGGAAGGCATTTAGAGCCAGGACTCAACAAAAACGCACCGCCAGATCAGAGCATTTCCGGCAGGACGCGGTCCGGTGGCGTGTGGCCATCCATGAAGGCGCGGATGTTGATGATGACCTTCTCGCCCATGTCCATGCGGCCCTCGATGGTGGCCGAGCCCATGTGCGGCAGCAGGACGGCGTTCTTGCACTCCAGAAGCCTGGGGTTGACCGCCGGTTCATGCTCGAAGACATCCAGGCCGATGCCGCCAAGCTCCCCGGCCAGCAGCATTTTCATCATGGCGGCCTCGTCGATGATCTCGCCGCGCGCCGTGTTGACGATGATGGCATGCGGCTGCAGGAGCTTCAGCCGCCGCGCCGAGAGCAGGTGATAGGTGCCTGGCGTGTGCGGGCAATTGACCGAGATGACATCCATGCGCGCCAGCATCTGGTCGAGGCTCTCCCACCAGGTGGCCTCCAGTTCGCTTTCCAGGTCGGGATGCAGCCGGTTGCGGTTGTGATAATGCACCTGCATGCCGAAGGCCCGGGCGCGGCGCGCCAGGGCCTGGCCGATGCGCCCCATGCCGACGATGCCCAGCCGCTTGCCCCAGATGCGGTGCCCCAGCATCCAGGTGGGCGACCAGCCGGGCCACTTGCCGCCCTCCTCGCGCAGCACCTGCGCGCCCTCGATGAGGCGGCGCGACACCGCCAGGATGAGCGCCATGGTCATGTCGGCGGTGTCCTCGGTGAGCACGCCGGGGGTATTTGTGACGGTGATGCCGCGCGCCGTGGCCGCCGAAACATCTATGTTGTCCACCCCGGTGCCGAAATTGGCGATGAGCCTGAGCTGCTCTCCGGCAGCGTCGATGACCTCCTTGCTCAGCCGGTCGGTGACCGTGGGCACCAGGACATCGGCCTGCTGCATGGCGGCGATGAGCTCATCCTTGCCGAAGGGCTCATCGGTTTCATTGAGCCGGGCATCGAAAAGCTCGCGCATGCGCGTCTCCACCATGGGCGGCAGCTTGCGGGTCACGATCACCAGGGGTTTGCGCTTTGTCATCTTTTGCACCTGTCTGCACGGGTCAGGCCGTTCAGGGGAGATTTATGCCCCCCGCGCGCCGACTTGTAAACCGTTGCTTCCGGTTGCCGCGCGGCCTGGCCTATGCCGCGCTCCAGCTCTTGCGCTTGCGGTAGAGGGTGGAGGGGGCAACGCCCAGGGCACGCGCCGCAAGCGGGATGGAGCCGCCCTGGCGGGCGATCTCGGCCTCTATGGCCTGACGCTCCAGATGGCGCAAACCGGCAGCGGCGGCGGGAAGCGGGGCATCATCGTTGCCCGCCACGGGTGGCAGCAATGGGGCGATATCGGCGGCGGCAATCCTCTCGCCCTGGTGAAAAACCGCCAGCTGGCGCATGATGTTTTGCAGCTCGCGCACGTTGCCCGGCCAGGGATGGGCGAGCAGCAGCTCTTGCGCATCCTTGGTGAAATCCTTGGCGGGCACGCCCTCTTCGCGGGTGAAGCGGCCGAGAAAATGGCTCGCCAGAAGGAGAATGTCGGCGCCCCGCCGCCGCAGCGGCGGCAGGGAAATGGGCAGCACATGCAGGCGCCAGAACAGATCGGCGCGAAAGCGCGCCTCGCGCACTTCCCGTTGCGGATCGCGGTTGGTGGCGCAGATGATGCGCACCTTGCTTTCTTGCTCCGCGCCCGCGCCCACGGGGCGAAAGCGGCCCGTTTCCACAAAGCGCAAGAGCTTGCCTTGCAGGCCCGGTTCCATTTCGCAGATTTCATCGAGAAAAAGGGTGCCGCCATGGGCCAGTTCCACCAGCCCCTTGCGCGCCTGCTGCGCACCGGTAAAGGCCCCCCGCGCATGGCCGAAAAACTCCGATTCGGCGAGATCATGCGGGATGGCGGCGCAATTGACGGCAATGAAGGGGGCGGATGGGCGCTGCGCATTGGCATGCAAATGGCGCGCGCACACCTCCTTGCCGGAGCCCGATTCACCGGTGATGAAGACCGGCGCGGAGGATTTCGCGGCACGCTCGAGGCGGGCGAAAACCTCCTGCATGACATCCGATGCGCCGATGAAACCGTTTGCCCTGGACACCTTGAACCTTCTCAACTCACGAAAGCCGCCACTGCGGGGGTGCGTCAAGAAAATGTTAGCCATGATTTCATGAAGAAACGGTTTCCACACGCAAAAGCCCGCCCACGAGAGCATCGCGGGCGGGCCATGAAGATATGGATTGTGCCGCGCGCCTTACTTGCTGGCCAGGAAGCCGAACTTCTCGTTGAAACGCGAAACGCGGCCGCCGCGGTCCACCAGGTGCTGGGAATCGCCGGTCCATGCGGAATGGGAGGTGGGATCGATCTCAAGATGCATGACATCGCCCTCCTTGCCCCAGGTGGAGCGGGTCATGTATTCGGTGCCATCGGTCATGACCACCTTGATCATGTGATAATCGGGATGAATGCCGTCTTTCATGGCTGGTCTCTTTCCTCGAAGCGGGATTTGACAAGGCAAACAGCCCACCTGCGCGCAACCCAAAGGGGGAAAGCGCCGGTCGCGGGCTGAAGATTTTCTGGCCACCCTATACAGGAGCGCGCAGGCGGAGGCAAGAGAAGTTTCCCGCAACGGCGTGCAGCGCGCCATGTTACAGAATGGACACTGGCATCTTGCGGCCATCCGGGCGTATAAGCCAAGGTGAAGCGGATTTTGCCAAATGGCACCATGTTCGGGGACGATATTTCATGGCATCGAGACAGGCCAAACCGGAATTTTCCATGCCCGCCAATGCGCCTGAAGGGCTCCAGACCGATCCCAAGCGGCGCGCGAAAGGCCACAACTTAAAACCCCTGGCGCGCCTGGCGCCCTATCTGTTGCGCTATCGCGGCAAGGTGGCGGCGGCGCTTGTGGCCCTGCTGGCCGCGGCCGGGGCCACGCTGGCGGTGCCGCTGGCGGTGCGCCGGGTGATCGATCATGGCTTTTCGGCCGAGAACGCCCAGTTCGTCAACCAGTATTTCGCCATGATGCTGGTGGTGGCCGGCATTCTCGCCCTGGCCTCGGCCGGGCGTTATTATTTCGTCACCTGGCTGGGCGAGAAGGTGGTGGCCGATCTGCGCACCGATGTCTTCCGCCATCTTCTGAAGCTCTCGCCGGCCTTCTATGAAAAGACCCATACCGGCGAGGTGCTCTCCCGGCTCACTGCCGACACCACCCAGATCAAGACGGCCTTCGGGGCCACCGCCTCGGTGGCCTTGCGCAATCTGGTGCTGCTCATCGGCGCGGTGATCATGATGGTGGTGACCTCGCCCAAGCTCTCCGGGCTGACCTTGCTGGCCATTCCGCTCATCATCCTGCCGCTCATCGTCTATGGCCGCAAGGTGCGCAAGCTGTCACGCTCCGCCCAGGATACCCTGGCGCAAACCGCCGCCCTGGCCCAGGAGGCCCTGCCCGCGGTCTCCGTGGTGCAGGCCTACCGGCAGGAAGGACGGCTGGCGGAAAAATTCGCCCGCGCCACCCGCGCCGCCTTCGAATCGGCGGCGGTGCGCACCGCTGCGCGCGCCGTGCTGACCGCGATGATCATTTTCATCGCCTTTGGCTCCATCGTCGCGGTGCTGTGGCTGGGCGCGCAGGACGTTCTGGCCGGCCGGCTCACCGGTGGCGCCCTGGGGCAATTCGTGCTCTATGCCGCCTTTGCCGCCGGCGCGCTGGGCTCGCTTTCGGAGGTCTGGGGCGAAATGCAGCTCACCGCCGGGGCGGCCGAGCGGCTGGCCGAGATCATGGATACCAGACCGCAGATCACCGCCCCGTCCCATCCCGTTGCCCTGCCGCAACCGCCGCGCGGCGAGGTGGCTTTCGAGCATGTCACCTTCCGCTATCCCACCCGCCCCGGCCACAAGGCGCTGGATGATGTCTCCTTCGCCGTGAGCCCGGGCGAGAAAATTGCCATCGTCGGCCCGTCCGGAGCGGGCAAATCCACCATCTTCTCGCTGTTGCTGCGCTTCTACGATCCTCAATCCGGTCATGTCCGCATGGACGGCGTGGATATCCGCGACACCGCACCTGAAGAGGTGCGCGCGCGCATCGCCCTGGTGCCGCAAGATACGGTGATCTTCACCGCTTCCATCGCTGAAAACATCCGCTTCGGCAACCCCGATGCCAGCGATGCGGATGTTGCGGCAGCGGCCCATGCCGCGCGCGTCGATGCCTTTGCGGACAAGCTGCCGGAAGGACTGAACACCATGCTGGGCGAGCGCGGCGTCAACCTCTCCGGCGGCCAGAAGCAGCGGATCGCCATTGCCCGCGCCATCCTGGCCAATGCCCCCATCCTGCTGCTGGACGAGGCCACCAGCTCTCTGGATGCCGAAAGCGAGCGCCATGTCCAGGAGGCCCTGGATGCGCTCATGGAAGGGCGCACCACCTTGGCCATTGCCCACCGGCTGGCCACGGTGCGCGGCGCGGACCGCATCATCGTCATGGAAGATGGCAAGATCGCCGCCGCCGGAACCCATGATGCGCTGATGAAGAAGGGCGGCCTTTATGCGCGCCTGGCGCGGCTGCAATTCACCGATGGGGACCAGGCTGGCGGGGGAGAATGAGACATGGATTTCAAACAGGCGCTGGAACGCACCGCTCAGGATGTGGATGCCCTGCTCGATGAGCTTCTGCCGCTGCAGGCTGCGGCCGCGCCGCGTCTGGTTCAGGCCATGCGCTATTCCGCCTTGGGCCAGGGCAAAAGGCTGCGGCCCTTTCTGGTGCGCGAGAGCGCAAGGATCTTCGGTGCCGATGACACATCGGCGCTGCGCACCGGCGCGGCCCTGGAATGCGTCCATTGCTATTCGCTCATTCACGACGATCTGCCGGCCATGGACGATGACGCCTTGCGCCGCGGCAAGCCCACCTGCCATGTGGCCTTCGATGAAGCCACCGCCATCCTGGCCGGGGACGGGCTCTTGACCTTCGCCTTCTTCATTCTGGCCGATGCGGCCACCCATGCGGATGCGGCGGTGCGCACGCAGCTGATTTCCGCCTTGGCGCGCGATTCGGGCCATGAGGGCATGGCGGGCGGGCAGATGCTCGATCTCGAGGCCGAAGAGCGCGCCAGTCACGACGAGGCCGAAGTCCTGGCGGTGCAAAATCTCAAGACCGGGGCGCTGTTCCGCTTCGCCTGCGAGGCCGGGCCCATTCTGGCCGGGGCGGATGATGAGGCGCGCGCGCGCATGAGCGCTTATGCGCGCAACATCGGCCTGGCCTTCCAGATCGCCGACGACATTCTCGACGTGGAGGCCAGCGCCGAAGAGCTGGGCAAGGCCACCGGCAAGGACGCGGCGGCCGGCAAGGCCACCTTCATTGACCTCTATGGCATCGAAGGCGCAAGGGCCCGCGCCAGCGATCTGGTGGCCGCGGCGCAAGAGAGCCTCTCGCCCTATGGCGAAAAGGCCGATATATTGCGCCAGGCGGCGCGCTTTATCATCGAGCGGCGAAAATAGTTTCCAAAAACCTGACGCTGCCATGACAATTGTCCCCTTCCTCTGGACGGGATTTCAACTTCTCTGTGCCATCATCTTCCCGGATGCAAAGACAGCCCTGCAAAGGGTGGGGAGATCACGGCACGGGGGACAATATGGTCGTTCACATCAACATAAACACCGGTTACGAACAGGATCTGTTCCACTGCCGGGCGGAGAACGTCGGCACCGCCGGATACCGGAAATTTGCCGCCGCCCAGGCCCTGAAGCACGTAGGCAAGGCCCTGGCCAAATTGCGCCGCCAGGCGGCGGACAAATCCCTGCCGTTACTTGAGGTGCCTTTCTGGCGCGAGGATTTGAAAGCCTGCCGCAAGGCCGCCTCCTTGTTGATGGACGGCGCACGCAACATCGTCATCTTCGGCACCGGCGGCTCCTCCCTCGGCGCACAGGCGCTGGCGCAATCGGCCTATCTGATCTCAACCTGCCCCGGGTCTCATCCCGGCCGTCCGCGTTTCCTGTTTTTCGACAATCTTGAAACCCCGTGGATGGAAAATGCCCTGGACGGGCTCGACCCGGCAACCACCCGCTATCTGGTCATTTCCAAATCCGGCTCGACGCCCGAGGTGCTCTTTCAACTCGTTCATACCCTGGAAAAACTCAAGGATGCCGGGCTGCAAGAGCAAATCCACAAGCATGTCGTCATTCTGACAGAACCGGGAAGCCCCGCTGACAACCCCTTGCGGGCCCTGGCCGCAAGACACCGCCTCATGGTGATCGATCACCCCCCCGGCGTGGGCGGACGCTACTCGGTGCTTACTGCCGTCGGGTCGCTTCCCGCCATGCTCTTCGGCATGGACCCGGTGCGCATGCGCGCCGGGGCAGCTTCTGTCCTTGAACCTGTCTTGAACGGCGCCCCGGCTGACGATCTGCCACCTGCCGCGGGTGCGGCGGCCTATCTTGCCTTGCTGCGCTCACGGCCGCTGAACGCCATGATCATGATGCCCTATTCCTCGCGCCTGCGGCTTGTCGCCGCCTGGTTCCAGCAGCTTTGGGCCGAGAGCCTGGGCAAGGGTGGCTATGGCACCCAGCCTGTCACCGCCGTGGGGCCGGTGGATCAGCATTCGCAATTGCAGCTTTATCTCGATGGCCCCAACGACAAGCTCTTCACCATCCTCATGCTGGAAACCGCCAGCCGGGGTTTTCGCATGCCGCGCGCCTATGCGGACCTGCCGAAGATGGAATATCTGGCCGGGCGCACCATCGGCGACATGACCGACTGCCAGCAGCGCGCCACCGCCGAAACCCTGGCCAAGCGTGGCCGGGCTGTGCGCATCATGAAAATCCCCAAAGTGGATGAATACGCCCTGGGCGCGCTGTTCATGCATTTCATGCTCGAGACCATCCTGGTGGGTTACGCGGAAGGCATCAACCCCTTCGACCA
>JALSNA010000350.1 GCA_026987255.1 Hyphomicrobiales bacterium
GCGCGGTATGATCCCTTCCTGGCCAGAAAGATACGCGATGGCATTCTCAAAGCCAATCCAAGGCGCATCGCCCAGGCCTATGGGCGCATCATGCGGCTGAAGGCCCGCCTGGGCGATCCCTGCCGGTAGGGCCATGGATCAGTTTTTCACGCAGCTGGTGACGTAGCTTTTGTAGCTGGGGCGCGAGAGGGCGAACTTCAGCCAGCAGCGTCTGCTGACGCTCTTGGCGATCCAGGCAAAGGCGATGCAGTTGGCATTGCCGTCGCACATGGCCCTGCATCCGGAAAGGCTGGTGCGGTATCCACCGATGTCATTGCCCAGAAAATCGGTGCGCGGGCGGGTGTCATAGCCGGGGCCGCATATGCCGTTGCTGGTGGGCCTGGCGGGCTGGGGCAGGCTGGTCAGAACACCGGAGATGGCTGTTTTCCACGGTTTCAGAACGCTGGCCACGCGGTCTTTCAAAAAGCACATGCCGTGCTTTTCGTTGTAGGTAAAGGCGTTGCAGCGGGGATCTTCGGTGCAGGCGCGGACACAATCGGCCTGGCTGAGCCACTTGCCGTTCTTGCTGCGGGCATAATCGCCGCCATAGAGATCATATCCGGCATAGATTTTGAACTGCCGGGCCGGTGGTGGGGATGGCGTTTCATCCCGGCCTGGCGTGTCCTGCGGCTCCTGCAGGCGCGCCATGCGCCGTTTGGCCTGGGAGACATAGGCCCCTTCTGGAAAGGCGATGATGTAGCTGTTGTAGGCGGCGATGGTGTCCTTTTCCCGGGCCCTGTTCCAGGCCCGGTCATCCACCAAAGCGGCAATGAGCTTGCGCACCTGCGGGGCATGCTGCGAGCCGGGGAACTTGCGCAGGAACTCTTCGTAGGCCTCCATGGTGCCTGCCGCGACGGCCTTGCGATAGGCCAGGGAATCGTCGCCGCTGGCATTGGCGGCTGGTGGCGCGGGGGTGATGGGCGGGGGCGTCACGGGGCTGGCCGGTGGCGGGCTGGCGGCATCGCCCGGGGCGAGGGAGACGACGCGGCCGCCCAAGGATCCATAGATGAAAGGCTCCTGGCGTCCGCCGGTGGCGCGCCTGACCTCGTCCTTGACCCTGCCGAACATCAGGCGCACGTCCAGCCCCGGCGTGGGCAGGTTTTTCAACAGCGCCTGGGTGAAGGGGCTGTGCTCGCCATCGCCATCATCGGCGGTGGAGCCAGCACGCGCCGCATAGGCCACCAGCATGCCGCTGCCCTCAGGCTCCACCCGCGCCAGGCCGCGGCCGATGGAGCGGGTGCGGCCAGCGGAGCGCTTCATCCTGCGGGCAAAGGGATTGTCGCGGCAGGCATCGAGCATGACCACCTTGAGTCTGCGTGCCCCCTCCACAGCCGCCAGCGCCTTGTTCAGGGAGAAGGCTTCGTATTCCAGATCGGAAACGTTCTTCAGCTCCGCATCCACCGGGATGAGGTAATTCACTCCACCGGCCTCCATGCCATGTCCGGCATAGAAGACCACCGCCACATCCGCCCCTGCGGCGCGGCGTGAAAAGGCGCGGAACGCCTTGCGCATGCCGTCATAATCCAGATCGGTTTTCAGGCTCACGTCATAGCCCATGCGGCGCAGGACAGCGGCGATGGCCTTTGCATCGCGCACCGGATTGGGCAATTGCGGCACGTTCTGGTAGGCGGAATTGCCGATCACCAGCGCCATGCGGCCCGCGGCCCTGGCGGTGGGCGGGCTTGCGCAGACAAGGCCCAATGCGGTGGCGAGACAAAGAAAGATGCATGCGATGGCGCGCGCTGGCAGGATCTGTGATAGGATCATCGCGAGCTCCTGAATGCTCCAAGCCCCCTTTCGCCGCTTTCACAGGCTGGGCGGCAGTGTAGCTTTCGCAAGGTGGACTTGCAACAATCAAGGCCGGTTTGTCCTTGATTGCCTGACCGTCAGGGCATAGGCTCCTGGAAAGAGACGGGGGCGCTTTCCATGTTGGGGAGGTGGGCCGTCATGATCCTTTCACTGACAAGAATGCGCAGGGGCAAAGGGGCGGCTCTGGCCTTGCTGGCGGCGCTCTTTGTGCTGCTTGCCTTTGATGCGCCGG
>JALSNA010000351.1 GCA_026987255.1 Hyphomicrobiales bacterium
TTCGAGTCTTCTCGGCCGCACCATTTGTCTCTCTCACGACAAGTTCGCTTTCGCTCACGCCGGTATTTTGTGCCGTGGGGCCTGATCCAGAAAATGGTTGCCATTTTTTGGGCTGCGGCATTTTTTGCCGTGCAGCTTGATCCAAAAAATGGTTGCCATTTTTTGGGCTGCACTTGTGAAACGCCCTGACCGTGTGGCGCGTGGGCGCATTTTCTTGGCCTTGCGGGGAGTGGTTGGGGTATATCCATTTCGGGACGGTTTGGATTCGGAAAAGGGCAGGGCGCGCATGGGCAGGGACGTGGACATCGAGGAGCATCCGCCGGTGCGTTCCGCGGACGGGGCGATATCGGCGGATTTTCTCAAGGCCGTGGAGGCGGCCATCAACGCCGGTGACATTGGGCGCCTGCGCGCCCTGGTGCGCGATCTGCACGAGGCCGACCTGGCCGATGTCATCGAGCTGCTCGATCATGACGAGCGCATCCGGCTCATCGAGATGCTCGACCGCTCCTTCGATGTCGAGGCTCTGAGCGAACTGGAAGAGCCGGTGCGCGACGATCTCGTCGCGGCCCTGCCCAACCGGGTCATCGCGCGGGCGGTGCGCAATCTGGAGACCGACGACGCCGCCTGGCTGCTGGAAGACCTGGACCAGAAGGAAAAGCGCGAAATCCTGCGCCGGGTGCCAAAGGCCGAGCGCATCGCCGTGGAGCGCGCCCTGCGCTACGAGGAGGACACCGCCGGGCGGCACATGCAGACGGATTTCGTCGCCGTGCCGCAGCACTGGAGCGTGGGCGAAACCATCGATTACCTGCGCACCGAAGAGGACCTGCCGGAGGAGTTCTTCGAGCTTTACGTGATCGACCCGCGCTTTCACGTGCTCGGCAAGGTCTCCACCTCGCGCCTGCTGCGCGCCGCGCGCGACAGGCCCATCACGGAAATCATGGAGAAGGTGGATGCCATCTTCCATGCCGATGACGACATCGAGGACGTGGCGCGCCAGTTCGAGCATTACAACCTGGTCTCCGCCCCGGTGGTGGATGAATCGGGCCGCCTGATCGGCTCCATCTACATTGACGACATCGTCGATGTTCTGGAGGAAGAGGCGGAAGAAGACATGCTCTCCCTGGGCGGCGTGCGCGATGAGGAAATCACCCACTCGGTCATGGAGACCACGCGCGGGCGCTTCGTCTGGCTGTTCGTCAACCTGGGCACCGCGGTGCTGGCCTCCTGGGTCATTTCGCTGTTCGACGCCACCATCCAGCAGATGGTGGCCCTGGCGGTGCTCATGCCCATCGTCGCCTCCATGGGCGGCAATGCCGGAACCCAGACCATGACCGTGGCGGTGCGCGCCCTGGCCACCCATGAGCTGGGGCGGGCCAACCTGTGGCGGGTGGTCTTTCGCGAAGTCGCCGTGGGCCTGCTCAACGGGCTCATCTTCGCCCTCATCATGGGGCTGTTCACCTGGTGGTGGTTCGGTTCAGATCAACTGGGGCTGGTCATCGCCATGGCCATGGTGGTCAACCTGCTGGCCGCCGCCCTGGCGGGCATCCTCATCCCCCTGGGGCTGGACAAGGCCGGCGCCGATCCGGCCCTGGCCTCGACCATCTTCGTCACCACGGTGACCGACGTGGTCGGCTTTTTCTCCTTCCTCGGCCTGGCCGCCTGGTGGCTGGGACTGAGTGGCTGAGATTGCCGCTTGTTCCCACCGCCGCTTTCGTTCTAAATAAAGAACGAAGCGTGTGAAATATGAAAGGATTGGCAGCAACATGGCGGAGGAAGACTGGAAGGCGGCCACCATCGGTGTGCGCGGCGGGCTGGCGCGTTCGCCCCACGGGGAGACATCGGAAGCCCTCTACATGACCTCCGGTTATGTCTATGAAAATGCCGAAGAGGCAGCAAGGCGCTTTTCCGGCGATGCGGAGGGCTTCATCTATTCGCGCTACGCCAATCCCACCGTGGCCATGTTCGAGGAGCGCCTGCGGCTGCTGGAGGGGGCCGAAAGCTGCATGGCCACGGCCTCGGGCATGGCCGCCATGTATGGCGCGCTGGCCGCCCACCTGAAGGCGGGGGATCACATTGTCG
>JALSNA010000352.1 GCA_026987255.1 Hyphomicrobiales bacterium
CCTAACAGGCAGGCCTTGAACATTTCACCGCATCCATGCCTTTCATGTTTGCATGGAGGCCGCAGACAGACGACGGGAGCACATCGATGAAAAAACTTCTATTGCCTATCATGGCGGCGCTGATCGCCGCCGCACCGGCAGCCGGGGCCAAGGACATGGCCAGGGATGCGCAGCTGGCGGCGCTGAGCAAGCAGGCGGGCAAGATCATCAAGGGCTTCGCCATGACCCTGAAGGGCACCCTGACCCAGGAGATGAAGGCCAAGGGGCCGGTTGCGGCGATCAATGTGTGCAATCACAAGGCCGAGCAGATCGCACGCAACTTTTCCTTTGCCGGATGGACCACCGGGCGCACGGCCCTGAAACTGCGCAACACCATGCAGAACACGCCGGATGAATGGGAAACGGCCGTTCTGAAGATGTTCGAAAAGAAGCTGGCCGAGGGGGCCGATCCGAAAACCCTGACCAAGGCGCAGATCATCACCGAAAACGGCCGCAAGGTCTTTCGCTTCATGAAGGCCATTCCGGTGGGCAAGCCCTGCCTGACCTGCCATGGCGAGAACATCAAGCCGGAGGTTCGCGACGCCATCGAGGCGCTCTATCCCAACGACAAGGCCACCGGCTTCAAGCTCGGCCAGTTGCGCGGCGCCTTCACGCTCACCAAGGTTCTGGACAAATAGGTATCCGACATTTCCAGCATGTGGCCGCCGGCCTTTTCGGGCCTGGCGGCCTCTTTTTGCTGATTTCCCGGTATTTGCCCATTCCGGTTTACCTTTCATCAACCATGTGCTTTTGCGCGAGGGGGAAATGTGGTTCAATGACGGCGTGAGTTGGTCGTCGGGAGCCGGGGTCAGGTGTACGAGGCGGGTTTTTCCAGGGAAAGGCGGGATGCTGCTCCTCTCGCGGGCTGGGGTGAAGTGCGCGAGGAGGCCGCGGCTCTGTCGGCGCGGGCCGCGTGTGGTCTTGCAAGAGACAGCGAACTGGTCATGCTGGCGCATCTGAACTTGCGGCTGAACAATCCCCATGGCGCCATTGCCGCCATAGTGCCGCTGCTGTCGCGCAATCCGCCCCACCCGCAGGCGCTGTTCATTCGCGGCCTCGTGCGTCTGCAAAAATCCAATGCGCAAGGGGTCCATGACCTGCTGAGCGCGTCGGGGGCCGCGCCAGCGCTCATGGGGCGCGCCGTGGCGCGCATCGAGGCATGGCTGTCGGGGGCCGGCCAGGCGCATGATTCCCCACAATTGCGCGAAAGCCTGGAAACCTTGCGCAAGCTGCATGGCAGGGCGCGGGAGGAACGGATGTCACTGAGACCGCCCGTGGTGCTGAAAAGGGCCACATTGGACCGGGCTGACAGGGCCATGCTGCGGGCGCGTCTTTTGCCGCTTTGCAGCTCCTTGCGGGTGGCATGGCTGGCCGAGCGGGTGTGTGATCATCTGCCGCTCTGGCGGCATCATGAATTGCTGCTCGAGGTTCCCCTGCTGGCGCACTGGCCGCTCAAGGGATTGAGGCAAAGGCTTGTGGCCTTGCGCAAGGCCGTGCAGGCGGCAATCCCGGAAGGGCTTGACGGCACTATTGGCGTGCGGGTGTCTTGCGCTCCCATGCAGCGGCATTTCCGGCGCCAGATGCGCATGGCGGCGGGGCGGCCATTTCTGTTGGGAGAGCAGGAGGGGCTGGCCACATTGGAGCATGGCAGAGCGGGCGTGTCCGGGGCCGGATCTTCCAGGCGGTGATGCTCACGGGCATCTCCGTCAACTTACCGAAGACCATCCTCACCCCCTGCCAAGCACCCGTAGTGTCCCAAGATTGTGTGGCTGGGGGTGAGGATGGACGCGCAAGCGTTTTAGAGACTCTCTTGGGGTCTGGACTCAACAAAAACGTGACGCCAGTCTGGCGGCCAGCAACAGGAGGCCGGGAAAAAATGTGCAATACCAAACGCCAATGCATTTCTCCTGCCGCTGGCATCCACGCCTTTATTGAGACCAGACCCTAGGGTCAGGACCCATAAATTTGCACGGCATATGCAGGATTTATGCTGCATATCAGCGTCCTTTCGCCCTCGACAATACCTTCAGGTAT
>JALSNA010000353.1 GCA_026987255.1 Hyphomicrobiales bacterium
CCTACAGCTTCGGCTATGGCGCCCCGGTGATGTGATCAGCCCCGGCAGGCTCCGGCTTCCTGCCCCTCGTGGATGGACAGATCCGTGATGGTGGGGGCTTTCCCGGTCAGCGGGTTGTCCGGGCTCCATGCCAGTTTGATCTTCATGAACTCCGTCTCCAGCGCGTCATAGAGCAACAGCCATCCGGCCAGCGAGGTTCTAAGGCCGAGGATTTCCTTGATCACCTCCATGGCCTGCAACGAGCCCATGACACCGGGCAGCGCCCCGATGATGCCCGCCTCGGCGCACGAAGGCGCGGCCTCCGGCGCGGGCGGCGAGGGCAGAAGATCGCGATAGCCGGGCAAGGGTGTTCCCGTATCGTCCTTCAGATAGGGCTTGAAGACCGACAACTGCCCGGTGAACTGCCCCACGGCGGCCGAAACCAGCGGCTTGCGGGCGAAATAACAGGCATCGGAGACCAGATAGCGGGTGGCGAAGTTGTCGCAGCCATCGGCCACGATGTCATAGCGCGCAATCATGTCGAGGGCGTTTTTTGCCGCGATGCGCGTCTTGTGCTCTTCGATGCGCACATGCGGGTTGAGCGCCGTCAGGGCCTGCCGGGCGCTGCCCGTCTTGGGCTCGCCGATGCGCGAGGTCTCATGCAGCACCTGCCGTTGCAGGTTGGACAGGTCCACCACGTCGTCATCCACCACCCCGATGCGGCCCACCCCGGCCGCCGCCAGATAGAGCAAAAGGGGCGAGCCCAGCCCGCCCGCTCCGATGACCAGCACCGAGGCCCCCTTCAGCTTCGCCTGGCCCGGCCCGCCCACCTCGCGCAGGATGATGTGCCGCCGGTAGCGCTCCAGTTCCTCCTCGCCAAAGCCGCTCATCGGATGTCAGTCCTCCAGGCCTTCGAACAGCGGCGTCGACAGGTAGCGCTCCGCCATGGAGGGGATGATGACCACGATGCGCTTGCCCGCCATCTCCTCGCGCCTTGCCAGTTGCAGCGCCGCGGCCACCGCCGCACCCGAGGAGATGCCCACCGGGATGCCCTCCTTGCGGGCCATGGCGCGCGCCGTTTCAAAGGCGGTGTCATTGTCCACCCGGATCACCTCGCCGATGAGCGAGGTATCGAGCACTTGCGGGATGAACCCCGCCCCGATGCCCTGGATCTTGTGCGGCCCCGGCTCGCCGCCGGAGAGGACCGGGCTGTCCGCCGGCTCCACCGCCACCATGCGGATATCCGGGTTGCGCGCCTTCAGCACCCGGCCCACCCCGGTGATGGTGCCGCCGGTGCCCACCCCGGAGACGATGGCGTCCACCCTGCCTTGCGTATCGCGCCAGATTTCCTCCGCCGTGGTCTTTTCATGGATTTCGGGATTGGCCGGGTTCTCGAACTGCTGCGGCATGATCGCTCCGGGCAAGGACTCCACCAGCTCTGCGGCGCGCGCGATGGCCCCCTTCATGCCCCTGGCCGCTTCCGTCAGCTCCAGCTCGGCCCCCAGCAGGCGGAACATCTTGCGCCGTTCCACCGACATGCTTTCGGGCATGACGAGGATCAGCCGGATGCCCTTTGCGGCGCACACGAAGGCCAGCCCGATGCCCGTATTGCCCGATGTCGGCTCCACCAGCACCGTATCGGGGCCGATGCGCCCCTGCCTTTCCAGCGCCGCGATCATGTTGGCCCCGATGCGGTCCTTGACCGAGCTCAAGGGATTGAAGAACTCCAGCTTGGCGACGATCTCCGCCCTTGCTCCTGCTTCATCCGGCAGCCTGTTGAGGCGCACCAGGGGTGTGTTGCCGATCGTTTCGACGATGCTGGCATGGATGCCGCCGCCCGATCTGTCCGTCATTTTCGTTCCTCCCGTTTGTTGTCCGTCCATGACACCATAGACGGCGCGGCGGGGCAAGCCCGATCACGATGGGCCCATGTTCCTGTCATTTTGACGTGAAGCACCATTGACAAAAGCGCCTGTGGACAACAAACTGCACCAGATTCCATGCAAGGTTGCGCAATGTGCGGTTATAACGGCCTGCATGCAGCTTCATCATATCATCCAGGGAGGGAAAGCGGATGGACAAGGCGCTTGTCATTGACGTAGGCAAATGCACCGGTTGCCGCCAGTGCGAACTGGCGTGCTCCTATGAGCACACGGGCACGTTCAACCCGGCGCGCTCGCGCATAGCGGTGTTCGATTTCCACGAGAAGGGCCGTTTCGTGCCCTATACCTGCACCCAGTGCGATCAGGCCTGGTGCCAGCAGGTCTGCCCCGTCGGAGCCATCACCAACGAGGACGGCGTCAAGGTGGTGGACGCCGCCACCTGCGTGGGCTGCAAGGTCTGCACCATCGCCTGCCCCTTCGGCACGGTCAATTACGAGCCCGCCACCGGCAAGGTCATCAAGTGCGACCTGTGCGGCGGCGAGCCGGCATGCGCCGCGGCCTGCCCGACGGAGGCCATCGTCTTCACCGATGTCTCCGTGCAGGGCTTCGAGAAGATGCGCGCCTGGGCCGAAAAGACCGATACCGCGCCGCAGGCCAACGCTTAGAAACAGTTTCAGGGAGGAACCATCATGGCTTGGGCCAAGAGGATTTTGCGCGTCAACCTCACGGAGGGCACGTGCAAGGCGGAACCGCTCAACATGGATTGGGCGATGGACTATCTCGGCCAGCGCGGGCTGGCCACCAAGTATTTCGTCGAGGAGGTGGACCCGAAGGTCGATCCGCTCTCGCCGGAGAACAAGCTGATCATGACCACCGGCCCGCTCACCGGCACCGGCGCTTCCACCGCGGCGCGCTATTCGGTGGTCACCAAGGGCCCCTTGACCAATTGCATTGCCTGCTCCAATTCCGGCGGCTATTTCGGCGCCGAGCTGAAGAACGCCGGCTGGGACATGATCATTTTCGAGGGCAAGGCGGACAAGCCGGTCTATCTGGTCATCGACGATGACGAGGCCGAACTGCACGACGCTTCCGAAATCTGGGGCACCTCGGTGTGGCACACCGATGACTGGATCAAGGAGAAGCACCAGGAGCCGCAGTTCCAGATCGCCGCCATCGGCGTGCCGGGCGAAAACGGCGTGCTGTTCTCCGCCGTGGTCAACAACAAGCACCGCGCCGCCGGGCGCTCCGGTGTTGGCACCGTCATGGGCTCGAAGAACCTCAAGGCGGTGGCGGTGCGCGGCACCAAGGGCATCACGGTCAACGATCCGGAGGCCTTCGAAAAGGCCGTCAACGATGCCAAGGCGGTGATCGCCGGCAATGCCGTCACCCACGAGGCCCTGCCCACCTATGGCACCCAGGTGCTGACCAACATCATCAACGAGCTTGGCGCCTTGCCGACCCGCAACGCCCAGGACGTGCAGTTCGAGAAGGCCAACGACATCTCCGGCGAGGCCATGCACGAGCCGCGCCGCACCGATGGCAAGCCCAACCTGGTGCGCAATGCCGGCTGTTTTGGCTGCACCATCGCCTGCGGGCGCATCTCGCAGATCGATCCCACCCACTTCTCGGTCAAGGACAAGCCGCAGTATCACCATGCCTCCGGCGGTGTGGAATACGAAAACGCCTGGGCCCTGGGCGCCGATACCGGCGTCGGCGATCTGGAGGCCCTGACCTATTGCAACTACCGCTGCAACGAGCATGCCCTCGATCCCATCACCACCGGCGCCACCATCGCCGCGGCCATGGAGCTTTACAAGATTGGCGCCCTCACCGATGAGGACACCGGCGGCATCAAGATGGAGTTCGGCTCCGCCGAGGCCCTGGTGGCGGCCGTGGATGCCATCTGTGACGGCACCGATTTCGGCAAGCTTCTGGGCCTGGGCTCCAAGCGCCTGTGCGAGAAGTTCGGCCATCCCGATTTGTCCATGTCGGTCAAGGGCCAGGAGTTCCCGGCCTACGATCCGCGCGGCATCCAGGGCATGGGCCTGACCTATGCCACCTCCAACCGCGGCGCATGCCATCTGCGCTCCTACACGGTGGCTTCCGAGGTGCTGGGCATCCCGGAAAAGACCGATCCGCTGGTCACCGATGGCAAGGCCGGTCTGGTCAAGGTCTTCCAGGATCTCACCGCCTTCGTCGATTCCTCCGGCCTGTGCATCTTCACCACCTTCGCCTGGTCGGCGGAGGACATCGCCCCGCAGATCGACGCCGCCTGCGAGGGCGACTGGTCGGTGGAGAACCTGATGAAGGTCGGCGAGCGCATCTGGAACCTGGAGCGCAAGTTCAACCTCGATGCCGGCATGACCGCAGAGGATGATACCCTGCCCAAGCGCATCCTCAAGGAGGCGGCCAAGACCGGCCCGGCCAAGGGCCTGGTCAACGGGCTGGACAAGATGCTGCCGGAGTATTACGAGCTGCGCGGCTGGACGCCACAGGGCGTGCCCACCGAAGAGACGCTTTCGCGGCTCGGCCTGGCCTGATCCGAAAACCTTCTCCGCCCGGACGGCCCATCGGCTTTCCGGGCGGATTGTCTTTCGAGGAGCATCACGATGCATCATCTCATCATTGGCGCAGGCCCCGCCGGGGTGCGCGCCGCCGAAACCCTGCGCAAGCTGGACGGACAGGCAAAGATCACCCTCATCGACGGCGAGGGCGAGGCCCCCTATTCGCGCATGGCCATTCCCTATTACCTTTCCGGCAAGATCGATGAACAGGGCACATGGCTGCACCGTCCGGTGGACTTTTATGCCGAAAACGCCATCGATCTGGTGCCCGGCCGGGTCGCCAGCGTCGACGCGGGCGCCAAGACCGTCACCCTGGAGGACGGCCGGAGCCTGGCCTACGACAAGCTGCTGCTGGCCTCTGGCGCGCGCGCCGTCAACCCGCCCGTGGAAGGGCTGGATGGCGATCTCGTGCACCATTGCTGGACCATTGACGATGCGCGCCGCATCGCACAGCTGGCCCATGAGGGCGCGCGCGTGGTGCTCATGGGTGCGGGCTTCATCGGCTCCATCATCCTGGAGTCCCTGGTGGCGCGCGGCGCCGATCTGACGGTGGTCGAGATCGAGGACCGCATGGTGCCGCGCATGCTGGACGAAACCGCAGGCTCCATGCTCAAGCGCTGGTGCGAGAAAAAGGGCGTGAAGGTGCTCACCTCCACCCGCATCGGCGGCGTCTATGAAGGCGGTGGCGAGCTCAACATCGCCCTGTCAACCGGCGAGGCCATCAAGGCCGATCTGCTGGTGGTCGCCGCGGGCGTCACGCCCAACATCGAGTGCATGCACGGCACCGGCGTGGAGAGCCGCTCCGGCGTGGTGGTCAATTCCCGCATGGAAACCTCCCTGCCCGATGTCTGGGCCGCCGGGGATTGCGCCGAGGGATGCGATTTTTCCACCGGCGATCTGAGCACCCTGGCCATCCAGCCGGTGGCGGTGGAGCAGGCGCGCGTTGCGGCCCAGAACATGGCCGGCATAGCCACCGAATACCATTGCGCCCTGCCCATGAACGTGCTGGAAACCCTGGGGCTGATCACCACCTCCTTCGGCAAGCACGACGGGTTGCAAACCGGCGAGCGCGCCACCGCACTCGATGAGGAGCAATGGCGCTACATCCGCCTGGAGTTCCACGACGGCAAATTGATCGGCGCACAGACGGCGGGCCACGTCAACATGATCGGCTGCCTGCGCGGTCTCATCCAGGGCAGGATGCCGCTCGGCCCGTGGAAGGACATCCTGCTGCGCGAGCCGCACCGCGTGGCGGAAGCCTACGTGGACTTGTCGCGCGGCGTGTCCTAGGCTGACCATCATCATGCGGGAACGGGGGGCTCATTGGCCCCCCTTGTCCATATTGCGCCAAGGGAGCGGCCCTTTGAAGATCACCCTGAAGCTCTTTGCCACCCTCTCCGGATATCTGCCCGCCCAGGCCCACAAGAACGTGGTGGAAATGGAGATCGGCGATGGCGCCACCATCGGCGCTGTTCTGGATTCCCTGGGCGTGCCGCGCCAGCAGGTGCACCTGACCCTCGTGGATGGCCTGTTCGTCCCTCTCGGCGAACTTGATGCCCGTCCCTTGCGTCCCGGCGAGACCCTGGCCGTGTGGCCTCCGGTGGCAGGCGGATGACATGCCCCGTCATGAAAAGATCATGACCCTATCGCGCCATGACTTCATCCGCACCCTTGGCCAGTTTGCCTCCCGTCACGGATTTGCGCTCTCCGGCAGCGGCGATGCGCAATGGCGTCTGCTGACACCTGATGGTCTGGCCCGCGTCAGCGCCCGCGCGCACCCGGGCCTGCGCCGCGGCGCCCTCAACCTGCCGCGTCTTGCCGTGACTTTGGATCTTTCCTGCCTGCCTCCCGCCGCCCGGGAAGGCTTCCTGTCCGCCTTCGAGACATCCTTTCACCGTGGCGGCGGATGACCGCCATTGGGGATCTCTATAAACGTTGCCGTCCATCCTCATCCCCTGCCAACCACCCCAGATATGGGACACCACGGGGGGTTGGCAGGAGACGAGGATGGTCTTCAGACTGTCGATGGAGATGCCCGCCTGCCGCCATGAGAACAAAGGCCCGCCACACAGATTGACAAAGGCACGCACTTCCCATAGGCATTTTTGACCACAGTCATTTCATGGGGTTCATCCATACATGATCAAGATCACTTTCATCGGCCCGGACGGCAAGAAACATGAGACCGAGGCCCAGGAGGGCATGACGCTCATGGAGGTGGCGCTGAAGAACATGGTTCCGGGCATCGAGGCCGATTGCGGCGGCGCCTGCGCCTGCGCCACCTGCCACGTCTACGTGGATGCGGACTGGGTGGCAAAGAAGCCGCAACTGACCCAGCGCTCCGAAACCGAAGAGGATATGCTCGATTTTGCCTTCGACGTGCGCGACAACTCCCGCCTGTCGTGCCAGATCAAGGTGACGGACGACATGGACGGACTCATTGTCCACGTCCCCGAGCAGCAGGGCTGAGCCGTCATGAGCAATGCGCCGGTGACTTGCGAGGCGCTCATCATCGGCGCCGGGCCCGCCGGCCTCTTCGCCGCCTTCCAGCTCGGCATGGCCGGGGTGAGCAGCCATCTCGTGGATGTCCTGCCCCATGCCGGGGGCCAGTGCGCCGAGCTCTATCCGCAAAAGCCCATCTACGACATCCCGGCCCATCCGCGCATCACCGGCGCTGAGCTGACGGACCGCCTGCTGGAGCAGACCCGGCCCTTTTCGCCGCTCTTTCATTTCAATGAAAGAGCCACAAGCCTGCGCAAGCTGGACAATGGGCGCTTCGGCGTCGAAATGGATTCCGGGCTGGCCTTCGAGGCCGCCGTGGTCGTCATCGCCGCAGGTGGCGGCGCCATCCAGCCGAAGAAACCGCCCCTGCGCGGCATCGAGGACTATGAGGGCACCTCCATCTTCTACGCCGTGAAGGACAAGGCAGCCTTCGCCGGCGAGCATATCGTCGTGGCCGGAGGTGGAGATTCCGCCCTCGATTGGGCCATGGAGCTGGCCCCAGAGGCAAAAAGCCTCACCTTGCTGCACCGGCGCGAACAATTTCGCGCCGCCCCCGCATCCGTGCGCCGCATGCGCCAGATGGTGGAGGCAGGCCGCATGGATTTCCGCCTTGGCCAGTTGCGCCAGCTCATTGGCGAAAATGGCCAACTGCGCGCCGTGCGTGCCGCCAATGGCCGGGAAAGTTTCGAGATTCCGGCCACAAGACTTCTCCTCTTCTTCGGCCTGACCAACAAGATGGGCCCCCTGGCGCAATGGGGCATGGAGATGCAAGGTGGTCTGATCATTGTCAACACGGCAGACTTCGAAACCTCCATCCCCGGCATTTTCGCCATTGGCGATGCCTGTGTCTATCCCGGCAAGCTCAAGCTCATCCTGTCGGGCTTCCACGAGGCCGCCCTCATGGCCCAGAAGGCCTGCCGGCGCGTCCACCCGGATGAGCACCACACCTTCGTGCACAGCACCTCATCACGGCTGGCGCACAAGCCTTCCTGACTGCCTGCCCCTTGCGCCTCCTGCCGCAAGCCGTCATGATTGCGCCATGATGGAAAGCCTGTTTGACAGAATCGCCCACTGCCCGGCTGCGGCCACGGCCCTGGAGGGCATCGAGCCGCAAGCGAAGAAGCGCCTTGAGGAAATGGCCCGCATCGCGCGCCTGCCCGCCGGGGCCACGCTCTTTCGCCCCGGTGATTTGTGCGAGAACTATCTGGTTGTCTTGCAAGGGGCGGCGCGCATTACCCTGACTTCGGAATCGGGACGCGAAATCCTGCTCTATCGCGTCGAGCCGGGCCAGTCCTGCGTTCTGACCACCGCCGCGCTCATGTCGGAAAGCGAATATGACGCAGAAGGCATCACCGAGACACAGGTAGAGGCGCTGATCATTCCCGCCTCCATATTCGGCGAGCTGCTGGCCACCTCGGCGGTGTTCCGCCGCTTCGTCTTTTCCTCTTTCGCGGTGCGCCTGCAGGATCTCATCGGGCTGGTCGGCGAAGTCGCCTTCTCCCGCCTGGACCGCCGCCTCGCCGCTTTCTTGCGCAAACGAACCTCCGGCCTCGGAAAGGTCGCCATGACCCATCAGGAAATCGCCGCCGAGGTCGGCTCCACTCGCGAGGCCGTCTCGCGCCTGTTGAAATCCTTCGAGCGCGACGGCCTTGTGCGCCTGCGCCGCGGCGCGGTGGAAATCCTCGATGAACATGGCCTGCGGCAACTGGCTGAGGCCCCCTGATGCCACCTGCTGCCCCGCCACAATCCCCTTGCGCGCACGCCGCCTTTGTGGCAAGCGAGCACACAGCATCATCCCTCATCCGCGAGATCTGAAAACATGGACGCACCGGCCATTGAAATCGTTGATACCCGCACGCCCGACCCGAAGAATTTCATCCAGGGCGCCACTGGAGACTGGGAGATCGTCATCGGGCTGGAGGTGCATGCCCAGATCAGCTCGAAG